>CANIYB010000155.1 GCA_947471105.1 Cytophagaceae bacterium | reverse complement strand
GCTTTATTTCAGCGAGCAAAGGAAATTCGACAAATAACGTTTGCTCAAAATCATTTTTTACCGTGTTCTTCCAAGTGGCCATAGGCGACTTTATTAAATCTGGAAGGAATCCTGGAGCGGGATTTGGCTGAACTCCAGCGTAAGCTTTTTGGGTGGATATACCAAAATTAGGGTATAAAATGATTGCATATAAACCACTAAGATTCGTTTGAATGGGAGACAATTCATCCCCTTTCCCTGTCCCAAATTGCGCTTGTGTATGTAGAAAAAAGGCACAGTCACTGCCTAATTTTTGCGCATAAGGAATCAGTTCCTGATTAGTAATAGGTAACTCAAATAAATCCCTTAAGCCCATTAAGGTATACGCGGCATCCGAAGACCCGCCACCTAATCCAGCGCCCATCGGGATAATTTTATGTAAATGTATCTGAACATTGGGGATTTTAAAATCCTCAGATAACGCAAGAAAGGCTTTATAACACAAGTTATCATGTATTTCGCCTGAAATGGGCAAGCCGCTTGAGCTAAATTTGAAAGCTGCAGCAGGAGTAATTTCTAATATGTCAGACCATGGAATATGGAAAAAACACGTTTCTAGTTCATGGAAACCATCGACTCTTTTTTTCGTAATGAATAAGCCCAAATTTATTTTAGCGTTTGGAAATAGAACCATATTAGTCTTCTAAAATATTTGAAATAGGTGTTAATTTGAGCAAAATGCTGATGCAAAAAAATAGGAAAGCCAGTTTGATGAAAATGGGTTTTGCATCCTCATGAATTTCAGTGCTTACTCGTAAAGTGCGAGATTTTTCTAAAAAATCAATTTCTTTAAAGATGGCGCTTAGTGTTTTTGAATCAGTCGCTCTGTAAAATTGGCCATTCGATTTTTCGGCGATTAAGCGTAAAGTAGATTCGTCTACAGGATCCAATGAGGGCTTGTTGCCTCCCACTGCGATAGTATATACTTTAATCCCAAATGATTTTGCTAAACTAGCTGCGGTGATAGGGTCTAAATTACCAGTGGTATTATTCCCGTCACTGATGACAATAGCGACCTTTTTGGGATTTTTTTCTTCCCTAATTTGATTAATGGACATTCCTAACGCATCCCCTAATGCGGTGCCTTCTTCCTTTATTTGCCTGGATTCTAATAGAGAAAGGGCCTTGGTTATGTAGTTTAAATCACCCGTTAATGGACTAGCCAAATAGGGTGATCCTGCGAATGCGACGAGAGATATTTGGTCTTGGGTTCTATTTTTAGTGAATGAAATGGCCAGTTTTTTAGCCACTTCAAGACGTGATGGAGAAACATCTTGGGTCAGCATGGAACTTGACAAATCAATTGCCATGACCATATCGACTCCTCCGCGCTTAATTTCCGTTTTTATAATTTTTTTATACGGGCTTGCGATGGCTAGAATAATGCATAAAACGCAAAGTGATTCGATGGTTTTTGGAATGAAACTAATGAGTCGGACCCATTTGTTTTGTTCCATTGGGGCTGAAAAAGATAAAGATATCCTTGATTTTTTTCTCCTATTTATCAAGGATGAAATGAGGATAATGACCAATGGCAATGGGATCAAATATAGAAAAAAGGGGTTTTCCCAATCATACGTGAAGATCGTTTTCAGTTTTAACCAAGAATAGTATAGGTCAAATTTCATTTTTTCTTACGCTCAAGTTTGATTTTTCTACGTTCAGTTTGGTAGGCGGCATTGGCAATTTCTACCATAATGTTTACTGATTCCATGGTCTTTTCTGAAAAGTTTCCACCATATATAGCAGAATCAATGGCTTTTAATGCTTTTGCGAGTCGTTTATCCTTTAAATTATCGACCATTTCCGTGGTCGTGAATGTTGAAAAAGGAGTTTTCGTTAATTTCTCAATATATATTTTCCAGACTAAAGTTGCATTTTCAAGCCTTTGAATGCCCTTGGGATCTTGAGAAATAGATCTTGATTGCCTTTGAAATGCCCGCCTAAATTCGATGTTTTTCCGCCATAGTTTATAATATCTGTAGGCTCTGCTAATATTGGCCCCAAACACCCAATAGATGATTCCGGAAATTAAAAGAATTTCTATCCCTCCTATAAATACGTTTTTAATGTTTGTTTTCGGTTGTAATAAAGGGATTTCAACATTGTTGATCATCGCATCGACATTGATCAGTTCTGGGTGCGGCACTAATCTCTTCAGAAATATGGTGTCAACTTTCGGATAAATTTTGGTGCAATCTGATGCATTGATTACGTAAATGGGCAAACTAAGCGTTTGAAAATCTGCGATATCAAAAAACTTAAATGTATAGATGGCTGAATCTAAACTTCCTTTTTCGGATGTTTGAGTTGAATAATATTCTTTTTTAATCGGTTCAAAAGGGCCAATTTTAGTATTGTTTCCTGGAAAAAATAGTTCCTGATTTTTTGAATGAAGTACTTTTAGAACATAGTGAACCGGTTGGCCAATTTTTGCTGAATCCTCAATAAACGAACCATAAATTTGAATGGGTTTCTCTTGCATTATTTTCTAATTCTGAAAAGTTTAATCAGACTAGGTACAAAATCACCCCCTGCTTTTATTTGAATATAATTGGCTTGCCATTGCTTACAAAGGTCGTTTAGATCTTGAGCATTCGTATGAATTTCTTGGGTCAATAAAGCTTTAAAGGACTTTGTTGACGTATTCACCCATGTTGTCTTTCTTTTCTCTGGATCATAAATAGGGATAATTCCCATTGCGGGCAATTTTAATTCGAGTTCAGAGTTTATCTGAATGATGACTAAATCGTGCTTTTTTGACATCGCGCGCAATAAGTCGTGGTAGTCTTCGTCGATAAAATCAGATATGACAAAAATGAGGCTTTTTCTTTTTAATACTTGAAGGGTGAATTTTAACGCTTGTTTCAAATCCGTTCCGGTGTTTTCTGGAATTAATTTGAATAGTTCATTAATGACTTGATAGCCGTGTTTTTTACCTGCGCCTGGGGCTATGAATTTTTCATTTTTATCTGAATAACAACATAGGCCTATATTCCCAGCTTCTTGCATTGCCGAAAATGTCAGGACCCCCGCCACTTCTTTAAGTGTTTTCAGTTTTGATTCGTCCCCGTTACTAATGTTTTGAGAAGAGCTGACGTCCAACAAGAAAAACACTGTTTGCTCTTTTTCTTCTTTAAATAACTTAATAAATGTGCCGTGCCCTTTGGCCGTTGAATTCCAATCGATGTGTCGAACGTCATCCCCATATTGATATTGCCTTAAATCACTAAATTCTAAGCCAGATCCCTTGAACACAGATGAGAAATTTCCATGCATTTGCGTATTAATCGCTTTTCTGATGCGAATGTCCAACTGTACAATATGGGAAAGAAATGCACGGATATCCATTTCTAAATGAGTGATTTATGAGGTATATGCTTGCTAAATTACCTATTTTTTGAGCAATCTTAGCGAAATCCCATAAAAGCTTTCTAATTTGTACGTAAATTTGGCTCATGAAATACCTTTTTGTCGTCCTTAGTTTTCTTGTTTTCTCTTGTCAAAATGATCAGAATCGAAATCGCTTGGATCAAGAAAAAATGGCTGAAATTTTGGTTGATATTCACTTAGATGAAGTTAAAATTAGTAGTATGGAAATCATTAGTCCAGACACCAATTTATTACTTTATCATGAATTGGAAAAAGCAACTTTGAAGAAACATGACGTAGATTCCGCGTCCTTTGTGAAAAGCTTCAATTCGTATGTGAGAGAGCCTAAAGATTTTATCGAATTATATGAGCGGGTAAATGAAATGATGAAGGATCGGAAAAAATTAAATGAAAATTCACGCCGATGAAGCTAATTGTCGGCATTTTAATCCTATTAAGCCAAATTTCACTTATGGCACAAAAGCCAATTATTCAAGGTCATAGGGGTTGTCGGGGCGAGTTCCCAGAAAACACACTGCCCGCTTTTCAGCATGCGTTGGAAATGGGAATTACAGTGCTTGAAATGGACGTTTGTATGTCTGCGGATGGCCAAGTCATTGTTTCGCATGAACCTTATATGAATTCATTATATGCCATAAAACCGGATGGAACGCCCGTTCTAAAATCCGAAGAAAATGCTTTTAATGTGTTTAAAATGAGTTATAGTGAGGTTAGGAAGTTTGATGTAGGCTCACGTGGAAATCCGCTATTCCCCGAACAAAAAAAAGTATTTGCCTACAAGCCTTTGCTTGAGGAAGTATTTCAAATGGCCGAAGATTTTAGAAAAAAAACAGGCAAAAAAATATATTACAACATAGAAATTAAATCAGATCCTAAGGAATATGGGGTGTCTCAGCCTGGAACCGTGGACGAGTTTTCGGAAAAAGTCTGGGCCGTCATGGCCAAACATGTCCGTCCCGAATTTATTATTTTACAAAGTTTTGATTTCAATGTGTTAAAATACTGGAATAAATCGATCCAATCGGGACATTTTCCCCGAGTAGATTTATCGGCCTTAGTGACAAGGAAAGGGCCAGAAAATACCTGTTCAGATTTAGGTTTTACCCCTGCTATTTATAGCCCAAACTTCAGCTCTTTGACTCAGGATATCGTAAACGATTGCCATTCAAAAGGAATGAAAGTAATTCCATGGACTGTTAATGAACTTACGGATGTGAAGGCGATGATCCAATTGGGCGTAGATGAGATCATAACAGATTATCCTAGCCGTACGCTAAAAAATCTCTGAAATGTCCTTATTTAATGAGACTTTATTGTGGTTGATGAAAAGGAGAATGCCTCGAATAGAGGAACATTTTAAAAATCCATTAGCGCTCCAACATTCGAGTCTCGAAGAATTAATATTTTCGGGTCGAAACACGGAATGGGGGAAGAAATATGGGTATTCGGAAATAGGAAATTACGAAAAATTTAAGGCAGAAGTTCCTATATCAACCTACGAGGAGATCTTTCCTTACATAGACCGAATGATGCATGGAGAACAAAATATACTTTGGGCAAGTCCAATATCATGGTTTTCGAAGTCTTCAGGCACGACCAATGCGCGCAGTAAATTTATTCCAGTTTCAAAGGAATCATTAGAAAACTGCCACATGATGGGCGGAAAAGATATGATTACGTTGTTGATCAACAATAAACCAGAGACCAAAATTTTTGAAGGGAAGGGTTTATCTATTGGCGGTAGTTTATCAAACAATCCCTTGAATTCAAGTCTTCTTCTGGGGGATGTTTCAGCAGTCGTGATGAAAAATTTACCTATTTGGGCCCAAATTATTCGTACCCCTTCACTTGATGTGGCGTTGATGGATGATTGGGATCAAAAAATTGAAAAAATGGCGATTGAAACGTCTAAGGAAAATGTGACTAGCATTTTGGGGGTACCCACTTGGACTTTAGTGCTGATTGAAAAAATATTGGAGATTACGGGCAAAAAATCAATTTTAGAGGTGTGGCCCAATTTTGAATTTTTAGTACATGGTGCGGTGGCTTTTGGGCCTTACCGAGAGATGTTTCAGAATTTAGTTTTCCCAAGTTCGGAGGTTCGATTTTTAGAAATTTACAATGCATCAGAAGGATTTTTTGCTATTCAAGACGACTTAAGTTTGTCCGATGAGATGTTACTGATGCTTGATTATGGCATTTTTTATGAATTTATTCCCATCGGGCCGCATGGGGAAGACGTAGAGCGAGTAGTTTCACTGGATCAAGTTGTTATGGGGGTAAATTATGCAGTTTTGATTACCACGAATTCAGGACTTTGGAGATATAAAATTGGCGATACCGTTAAATTCACATCTATTTTACCTTATCGGATTAAAATTTCTGGACGAACCAAGCATTTTATAAATGCTTTTGGTGAAGAGTTGATCATAGAAAATGCCGAAAAAGCAATCTCCGTTGCATGCATTCAGACAAATTCAGAAATAACGGATTACACGGCTGCACCTGCTTATATGGAAGGAGGTAAAAAGGGCAGTCATGAATGGGT
>CANIYB010000154.1 GCA_947471105.1 Cytophagaceae bacterium | reverse complement strand
CGACTTAATTTATTGTTTTGGCATGAGCCAAACACCAAGCCTAGTAATAGAATGCTGATTATTTTTTCCATGATATTAATTGATGTGGGTGATTTTTACTCGGCCCCCTTTTTTCTTTTTGCTTTTATCTGCTGCTTCCATGAAAGCAAATATTTCTAGGGTTTCTGCTTTATCTACAGGAGGAATACCCGTTTTAAAGAATTCAATAATTTTAACTAAAAGGGGGTCATATCCATTATAGGGACCCAAATGCATGATCCCTGTTTTTCCATAAGCGGTTCCACCGTAATCTTGTTTACCCGTTTTTATTCCTCTAAATGTCCCGATTCTCCCATCCGCCCAAACGCCCGTACAAACTTCTTGGTCATCTGAAATCGTTCTTTGGACCGAAACACAACCAGTTCCCATTACAGTAAATAGCATTTCAACGCCATGAATCCCGTACCAAAAAAGATCAGGATGTGTTTTTTCGAATTTCATCGGGCTATAGGTGTCGGCACCCACCACTGGTCCAATTTTCCCCTGCCTTATTTCTTGCATCCCCGTGGAAAAGCGTAAGGATGAAGCAGAGAATATAGGTACTTTGTATTTTTCAGCTTCATTGAAAATAGCTTTGGCATCGGCTAACGATGCGGCAATCGGCTTGTCAATAAATGTCGTTTTACCTGCTTTAAACACTTCAATGGCTTGCTCTAAATGCAATCTCCCATCATTTGTTTCAAGCAAAACAAAATCTACCTTATTTAATAATTCTTGGATCGATCCCACAATTTCGACGCCCAGTTTTTTGACATCTTCGGTATATCCAGGAATTCGTTCGGTACTAGAAACGATGTCTTTACTTCCTTGTGGATAGGCTGCAACAATGCGGAATCCATCATAAATCGGATTTTGAATACTTGCATTTAATGATTTTGTGAAGGCAACGCTATGAGAGGTATCGAGGCCAATGATCCCAATTCTTTTGCCCTCGCTCTTACCTGACATAAATGTAAGTTTAGAAAAGGGCAGACTTAATCCCGCCAAAGCTAAGGGTGCCATAAAATTCCTTCTTGTTATTTTTCCTTTCATCTTCAATTTTTAGTTAAGCGTCCATTGTCTGATTTTATGTCCTCTGATGGCATAAAAAATTAAATATAAATAGCAGGGGATTAATACCGCATAGGCCAACCTTAAGTCATACAGATCCGCGAAATAGCCGTAAAAAAGGGGGAGGATTGCATTTCCACAAAGGCCCATAATTAAAATGGATGCACCAATTTTGGTGAATTTTCCTAAACCGTCTAGGGCTAAGGGCCATATGCCCGCCCAAATTAGCGAGTTGGCCAAACCTAATAACACAACAAAACAAATGCTGATGTCAACTTTTAATCCTGCCAGTTCAACGTTGCCAGAGGTCATTAATATTCCAATAGCGAATAGCAAGCCAAGAATGGTACATGTTCGAAGCGCATTGACTTGGCTGATGTATTTTGGGATGCATATAATCCCGATAATGTATCCACAAATAGTAGCAGCCAGCGTAAATGAAGGGAAAATTTTAGCTTCCATGAGTTGGATGTTCATCGACCCCGCGTAGCCAATAACCGTGTCTATGGCAATGACTTGGGTACCCACATGTAGAAAAATAGCTATGGCCCCTAAAATCAAATGAGGAAATTGGAAGATGCTCGTTTTCTGTGAATTAACCTGTGTCGCTGCATCATTTTCTTGATCCGTATCGATCTCCGGTAAAGGAGAAAACCGAACGGCCAAGCCCAATAAAAACAATAAAACCCCGACACATAAATAAGGAACGATTACTCGTTGGATTAATTCATTCAGCGCCAAATTCCGGTCGGCCCCCGTCATGTGTTCCAAATTCTTAAACAGGTCACTATCTGTGGCCTTTAATATCACGGCGGCAAATGCCAACGGGGCTAAAATCCCTGCGCCTTTATTGCAGATTCCCATGATGCTGATTCTTTGGGCTGCACTTTCTTTGGGTCCTAAAAGGGTGATATATGGATTGGCGGCAGTTTGTAGGATGGCTAAACCCGTACCTAACGTAAATAATCCTAAAAGAAAAATGGGATAAGCCCGGTTCATGGCCGCCGGAATAAAGATAAATGCCCCGATGGACATAATCCAAAATCCTAACATCATTCCTTTCTTAAAACCGATGGATTTTAGCACATAGGATGCGGGAACGGACATAATGAAATAGGAAATATAAAACGCAAACGTGACTAAATAGGCTTTGAAGTTGGTAAGTTCACAGGCAATTTTAAAGTAGGGGATTAAAATGGAATTGGCCCAAGAAACAAAACCAAAAATGAAAAACATCATCCCAATCAACATGATGGAAATTTGAGTATCTCTTTGGGTTAAAGAGCTTACTGATACTGGATTTTTCATTATTTTAAATAGGTTTTTTTTAGCAGGTTTAATTTAGATTGATTTTCTGAAAGAAGCAATTATTTTTATTGAGTCCTTTAAAATGATCAGGTTTATGGACACGACAGTCTAGTTTTTTAATCTCTTTTCTTATAGCTTTACTAAATTTAAAAAGTCAAAAAAGCTTAGAAAAGAAATATTTTTTTTAAAAAATTAAGATTTAAAACCTGTTAACTCATTGAAAAAATTGACGGTCCTATTTTATTGGAGTGAAGTTTTTTGTTATTACGTAGGACTTTGTCTAAAGGTTTTCATACGTAGATTGAGGTCTCCCGAAAAAGTCTTTTTGTGCATCGCCATGGACGGAGATTTAGGCGATATGGTTGCCTCAGAGCCTATATTGCCTCGATTGAATCAAAAATTTGGGAACACTCACATCACATGGATTGCTAGTAAAAAGCACTTCCCGCTTTTTGAAAATCATCCACTGGTGAACCTGCTAGTCGATCAAAAGTATACCTTGCTCAGTTATTTGCTTCAACAATGGAATCCATTTCAATATTATTATAATTTACACTTGAGTGGCTTTAGAATAGATGAAAAGACGGGAATTTCGATTTCAAACTCTAAGGCAGATGCATTAGGCATCGATTTGTCGAATTACTATCATCAACATAATTTATTGGAAATCGCCTTAAAGCTCTGTGATTTAACTATTGAAGATGCACAACCTCGAATATATCTGAATGACATACCCTATAAGGTTCCCTTTGAAAAACCATATTGGGTCATTCATACTAAATCCAATGCAGGATTTCGGGATTGGACGGATGAAAATTGGTGTCATTTATTGACTCAACTAATCGATACATGGAATATTAACATCATTGAAATTGGCCATATAAATCCATTACATTTTGCCCATGAAAATTTCATTAGTTTGGTCGGAAAAACGAGCCTTCCAGAAACGATGAAGATTATGAAAGGAGCTTCTTTTTTTATTGGATTGGATTCAGGGCCAACCCACTTGGCTAATGCTTTTATGTTGCCAGGCTTAATTTTAAATGGTGAATTTTTGAATTTTAAAACTTATATGTCATATTCGGGGATGTATAAAAATAGTCAAAAAGTCAAAGTGCTTTTTAACGAAAGTGGAATGGCTAAGGATTTGTCATTTGACACAGTTTGGAAAGAACTTATTAAATTAAACGATTCAAAAAATGAATAATAGGCCAATAAAAATGGCTCACTATAACTAGACTTTGAAAAACAAATAAATAAACCTAAAATTATGAAAGTAACTAGACGAAGTTTTTTGGAAAAAAGTGCCCTTGCAGGTAGCTTTTACATTGTTCCTAGGCATGTGTTAGGAAAGGGCTTTCGGGCTCCCAGCGATCAATTGAATATTGCTGGCGTGGGTATCAATGGAAAAGGGATGTCAGATGTAACGAATGCCTACAATGAAGGCGTTAATAATATTACGGCTCTTTGTGATGTGGATTTGACTCGTGCAAAACCCTTATTTGAGAAGTTTGCTAAAGCGGGTCGTTATCAAGATTGGCGTGTGATGCTTGAAAAAGAAAAGGGCATTGACGCGGTAACTATTTCAACCCCAGATCATAACCATGCGGCTATTGCCATGGCTGCGATGCAATTAGGCAAACATGTGTATGTTCAAAAGCCGATGGCGCATAATATTTTTGAGGTACGCACCATGACTGAAGCGGCTAGGAAATATAAAGTAGTTTCTCAAATGGGAAATCAAGGGGCTTCTAGTCCGGGGACCCAACAAGTCGTTAAATGGTTTGACGAAGGTTTAATTGGCAAAGTTCATACGGTCAATATCTGGACGAACCGCCCTATCTGGCCTCAGGGTATCCCTGTTCCTACTGGCAAGCATGAAAAACCAGCAGATTTGGATTGGGATGTTTGGTTAGGTCCTGCTTCATTAATCGATTATAATCCTGCTTACCATCCCTTTAAGTGGAGAGGTTGGTGGAATTTTGGTACAGGTGCTTTGGGTGATATGGGTTGCCACTTAATCGACGGGCCATTTAGAGCGCTTGGATTAGGTTATCCTACGGAAGTTGAGGCGAGTGTTGGTTCCGTATTTATCGCAGGAAACCAACCTGAATACCTTCCAGAAGGATGCCCGCCATCGGCCGCAATCCAATTGAAATTTCCAGCATCAAAGAAAAATAAATCAGCCGTTACGATGAATTGGACGGATGGTGGTATTCGTGGATTCCACCCAGATTTAATTCCTGCAGATGATTCGATAGGAACTGCTGATAATAGCAATGGAGTGATTATGATGGGTTCTAAAGGAGTTTTGGTCCATGCAACTTATGGGTTAGAGCCACGCATTTACTTGAATAATGGGACGAAAATAGAGATGCCAAAGCAAGAGCCAAACAACTTAAAAGAGTATGGCCACCAAGCGATGTGGGCGGAAGCTTGTAAAGCAGGATTTAACAGCGCCGCGCATCAAAGTTTAGCTTCTAAATTTGATTTTGCTGGTCCATTATCAGAAACGGTGTTGATGGGAAATTTAGCTATTCGTAGTTTCAACGTGCGCACGCCGATTCCAAATACAAATAGATTCACATATCCTGGACGCAAGAAATTGCTTTGGGATGGTCAAAACATGAAGATCACTAATTTTGAAGACGCCAACCAATTTGTCAAGCGCGAGTACCGTGCCGGTTGGAAATTATAATTTCAATGAAAAGATTTGTTTTTATTTTATTGATTTTGCCTTTGATTTCTTTGGGCCAACAAGCATCCTTGAAGGGTGCTTGGGGCCTAGAGAACTCATCAGGGCAAACGGTGTTGTTAATGACAGACCAAGTTTTTAGTTTGACGGCTTATCATTTCAATGAAAAGAAATTCATTTCTTCCGAAGGAGGAACTTGGCGCTCAGATGGAAATAATATCTTTTTGGCCTACGATTGGTCTTCCAAGGATACTTCTAAAGTTGGCAAAGAAATTAAAGTTTCGGTCGCTCTTTCCTCAGGTCAATTAAATTTAGGATTATTCAATCAACCTTTGAAAAAGCTAGACCAAGGGAAGCCCGGAGCTTTGCAAGGCGAATGGATTATCTCAGGTAATTATACCAATGATGTGGTTTCCAAAAGGCCGAGTCCCTTTTATCCGCGTCGGACCATGAAGATTTTAACGGGAAATTACTTTCAGTGGATTGCTTTCAATGTAAAAACGAAGGAGTTTTTTGGAACCGGAGGAGGTACTTACACCACCACTCCAGAAGGTCAATATGCGGAATCGATTCAGTTTTTCACCAAAGCTGTGACTAGTATCGGAAAGCGAGTTGAGTTTAATTATTCTTTTCAAGATGGAGATTGGCGCCATAAAGGGCAAAAATCAACCGGTGGACCTTTGGATGAATGCTGGACCCCGAGAAAATTTTATATTAAAAATTAATTAAATTCTGAGCCAGTCTTTGGGAATTAAGTCCTTAGTTTGAGCATTCATTTTTTGGTCGACAAACCACATCTTAGGCGCGATAACAATCTTTTCAGGATTCTGATTTAACCAGGCGCCCCACCAACTAAACGTACTGTTTGCCATGATTTGATGCTTGCAATGACTCATTAAAATCAAATCTAAGTAATTATGAGCATCATCATTTTGACT
>CANIYB010000153.1 GCA_947471105.1 Cytophagaceae bacterium | reverse complement strand
ATGTACTCGTATCAATCCCCTGAAACTGATCATTTACACCAATCAACACCGTTACAAAATCATAATAAGTCAAATTTTGCTGGCTTATCGATTTATCAAGCTCACTGGAAGTCCAACCCGTTGTCGCGATATAGGTTAATTGGGCTGTTTTAATCGATCTCAATTTCAACAAATCGAGCGTTTGGGCTGGAAATCGTTCTGTTGCATTGACTCCCTGACCTATCGTGTAGGAATCTCCTAGGGCCAACCATGAAATAGAGGTGGAATCGTCTTTAGGCTTCAGTGTAGGCTCTGAAGGTTTCTGGCAAGAAAGCATGACAAAACCTATAAACAAAACCAGAGTCCATCGCATGGTAGAAAAACGATTGAGCATACAGATTGTTTTCATTCAATAGGTTGAAAATAAAAAGGGACGAAATGATTCTATTCAAAATTTCGCCCCTTTTTTAAATTAATTCCAAGTAACAGTGATTATTTCTGCTGCTTCCCAGGATATAAAATAGTTTGAATACGGTCTCTGCAATCCTCCAAATGATATACAGTTTCAGTGTCCTTGAATTTGATTTTGGCTAGGTTGATGGAGGCCAACAATGCCTTTAATTCTCCACGGACAGTTGACCGTACATCCGATTGCGCGACTGAATAATATTCTCTGTTGGTCGGCGAAGGAACCATTTGTTCGTTTAATAGATACTTCATCCGCTCAATGTATGCCTTTTGTAAATTTCTTCTAAATACCTCAGGCTTCGCTCCAGACACAAGCTCGCTCCACAAACCTACTCGTAAGTCTTTACAAAACTCCACCGATTTATAATAATTAGCTTCCGAGTGCGAACTATTATCCAATCGGGCCAAGGTTTCAAAACTCAATAAATCGTTTAAATGAGTTACCTGCAAACCCCTAATTTTTTCATTGTAACCCATCATTTGATGCGTAACTACCTCCTTGTTGATCAGCCAAGCCACATCTGAAAAGGCATGGTCCAACAACCATTTCGTGGCCATTTGTTGTTTCGCTTTGGGTACCACGATATAGGAAGCCACTTGCTGGTTTGGCTTCGAATAACGTTCATAATAACCGCCAATGCTAGTGACTACATGTCCTACATATCGAAACCAAGCTGTCAATAATTCATCATTCACCTCAATCAAATCATCGTAATTATTGGTCTTCTTACTCGTCCAATCCGCCAAATTCTTAGCCACTACCTTTAAGTTTTTCATGGCATAATTTCCTGCCCTAACGGGGTCATTTCCAATATCCTCTGTCTGAGAGCTTGGATCAAAAGTGGTCCCCTGATTTCCAAATCGAAATCTTAGATCACCTGCTTTGGCTTCAATCCACTGATTTAATGTAGCTACTTCGTCTTCCGGATTTTTGACATTTGGCAATATTCGATACCCCCAATTCACCGCATAATCATCGTAAGGACCCATTTTCCGTATGTAACGAACCCCCTTGTCTTCTGGTTGAGCGATGTAGTTAAACCGAGCATAATCCATGATCGTTGCCGAAATACCCTGCGTTTTAGTAAACTCCGCATTTCGATAATCTTCCACTTCATACGAACTGCTAGCCCCCATATTATGTGGAAAACCCAGTGCATGTCCTACTTCGTGTGAGATAACCATTTCCATCATTTCGCCTATATCTTCTTCACTCGTTTCAAGCGTTCTAGCTTTGGGATTAGACGCGGCGGTCTCCACTAAAAAACGATTACGGTACGACCTTAAATGATTATGGTACCAAATAATATCACTTTCAATAATTTCCCCAGTTCTAGGATCACTGACACTTGGCCCCAACGCATTTCTTGTGGTACTGGCCACATAACGAATCACTGAATAGCGAATATCCTCAGGTGAAAAATCGGGATCCTCTTCTTTCGTCGGGGCATCCTTACAAATAATGGCATTTTTAAAACCCGCTTGCTCAAATGGTTTTTGCCAATTTTCGACTCCCTTTTTGATATGCTTTCTCAACTTCTCAGGAGTGGCCGGATCTAAATAATACACAATTTGTTTAATAGGTTCTACGAGTTCCCCTCTTTTGTACGCCTCCATGTCTTTTGGCTCTAATCGCCATTTACGGATGAAGGTTTTCTGGTCCGACTTAAGTTGCTCGCTGGAATAATCGTACTGTTTTTGGGTAAACCAACCAACCCTTTGGTCAAATAAACGAGGTTTCATCGGATTTTCAGGCAATAAAATCATGGATTGATTCATCTGAATACTGATGGACTCCGTGTAGGCTGTCGACGAAGGTTTAGACGCCGAATAGGTAAAATCCTGAACCACTTCAATGTTCAAAGGAAATGACTTCACGGAATGAATGAAACTACGGCTCGGATCTAAGCCTTTCACTTTGTGCGCTTCTCGTAAGGAAGCATTCAAACCACTCATGGCCGGTATGTCACTGGTATAAAATTTTGTGACATCGATCACTACATTTGAGGAATCCTTGCTATACGTCTCTATATCAAAGGCATACAAGGTGGGCTCATAATTATTTGCCTTCACCGAAATACTGATGGGCAAGGAATCATTGGCCACCGCCGCATACGATTTAACTTTAATCAATATTTTCTCTTGGAATTTTTCCCAAACGACCAACTGCTCATTCGTAGAAGTACCAGCGTTAAAATAGCCCCCACCCAATCCATTAGGGATTTTTGAAATTCTGCTAACCAATAGCATATCCTTACCCAGGTATTTTTTAGGTATTTCAAAATAATACTTATCGCCTACTTTATGCGTTGAAAAAACGCCTTTTTGTGATTTGGCTTCTTTGGTAATGACCTGATCGTAGTCTTTCGATTTCTTTTCTACTTTTTTCTCAGCCGCGACTTCCGCTGGTTTTACGGGATCCTTGACTGGAGTTTTTGAGGTTTGAGCGATGGATAGGTAGTGCGCACTTAATAAAGAGATAATCCAAAATAGTCTTTTAACGTTTTTCATGAGTTATGTTGATGTACAAGTGTTTATTTATTGGTGAATTTTGTGAAATATATTTTCAATTTCAGCATATTAACTTTCAAAACCCAATTAGGTGTCATTTGTTTTCTACAGTTCAATTTAAATGAAATCATGTCCCCCTATCCGATTTTGGAACAATATTTAACCTTAATTTAATTTTCATTCTTTATAAATTCAAATATATTTACGCTTTCTAAATAATCACCTTTTAAAAAATCATCATGAAAAAATCTTTCATTATTTTATCCATGTTACTCATGGGTATCACCATCAACTTATCTGCTCAATATACATCCATTAAATTAACTGCCGCAGCGGACACCATTTATTTAGGTGATAGTGGACGTAAACCGATGACGACTCGTGTACTTACATTTAATTATGAAGCAAAATCTGATGCTGCCTTTGCCCAAGCATCTATGGATGTGCACCACATTAACCCATTTGATCTTCCTGAGATTTATGTGAATGGGAAATTGATTCATGCCAACATATACTTCCCGTCGTTAGCAACATCCACTAAATTTTCTTTCTTTAAGGTTAAAGGGCTTACTGATTTAGTTGTCAATTCGCCGATCGGTAATGAAAACGCAAAGCTTAGTTTTCTCTTGACTGCTCAAGATCTATTACCTGGAAAAAATGTGATTCGAATTACCATTGGCAATAGAAGCATCGAAAACTTAGATGATTTCGCTATCACCAATCCTAAAATTGAAATGAGAGGTAAAACAGCGAGTGATTCATTCTCTGACTATTCAAAATAATTCTCCTTTGTTCTAAATTTAAAAATCCACCTCTATACGGGTGGATTTTTTTTAGGCCTATCTGTCAAAAAATTCTATTTTGGCATCTCATGTAAAAGCTCCATTCCAGTTGAATACCTGGGTTTAAAGCCTATCCAAAGCTTATCATTGGAATTTTTCTGAACATCTAAATATTTCATGTAATCCAATTTCTTCAAATGAATGCCCAAAAATGCCGTCACAAAATGTTGGTTATTATTATTTAAACGGTACTCATTCCAAGTGGGCTCCGAATAATGATTGTATTCACTTGGACTAACTCCTTCCGCAAAAGTTTCCGCAGGTGGCGGATTGGGCGCGACATTATGACGTGCGTTTTGGTAGGTCAATAAATACCGATTCGAATTAATGGCCCCATCATAAATCGCTTTGATTCCATCCTCATACCCTGAGACATCGTCTAAACTTCCGGCCACAAAAAACGTAGGAGTCTTTAATCCCTTTAATCCTTCTTTATCCCACGCTCCTCTTTGCATCCCCCAAGGAGCAAAAGCAACCACCGCCTTTATTCTTGGATCTAAAGAAGACAGGTATTCTGGTTGGCCCGCCATACGAACCCGAATCGCGTGACTTCCTCCAGAAAGTACAGCAAAAGTCGAATCCATTTTTTTACTATATCCAGCACCTGCCACATTTAATACCCCATATCCACCCATGGAATACCCCACAATGCCTGTATTTTCTACATCCACGATTCCTGATAAAAAATGCTTGCTCCCTGGACCAGAAAAACCAGCCATTTGATTTAATACAAACAGCACATCCTTAGATCGATTTAATAAAGTACTTTGAAAAGCTGCCCGATCAGCATACGTAGATTCCGTATGGCCAATCGAAACCACTATATAACCCTTAGATGCTAAATTTTCAGTCAAGTAACTAAGCAATAATCGAGAACCAGGATATCCATGTGACACGATGACCAAAGGATATTTACCTTCTGAGCGATCGGGTTGCGCATCCCTCAACGCACGCCCCAAATACGTATAAGGAATCAAAGGTCGCTTAGGGTCATTGAATAAGCCTAATGTGGTTTTATACGTTTCCAATGCTTTTTGTCCCGCAGGAATAACCGCTGGATACCAAACTTCCAACGTAAGCGAACGGTCATATAATGGATCCACGCCTGCTTTAGATTTTAATACGTCTACTTGATTTTTATTCACCACCTCCATCGTTCGGACACCCACCGCATATTTGCCTCGGGGCGCTAGTTCAGGAGCGTTGGGTAAAGCATCACCCACGATAAAATTGGGTGAAGGCAATTGGGCCCACAATGGATTTAGAAAGCAAAAGCTGATCAATAGCAAAAAAGCAATGGATTTTATCTTGGATGAATTGTTCATTTAATTGAGTTTTTTTTGTTTAATTAATCTTGCATAAATTTTTGTGGATGCGCTTCGTCAAAATTGGTTAAGTCTTGGTAAAACTTGGCAACTCGCAGAATGGTTCCTTCATCATAAAGCTTCCCCACAAAAGAAATGCCCGTAGGAAGTTTTGTTTTTGAATCAAATCCATTGGGTACGCAAACCACCGGATGTCCAGTTAAATTCGTGATGGCAGACTGATTTCCACCACCCCGGGAAGGACAAATAATCGCGTCAAATTGAGACACCACGGCATTCACTTTTTGCATTAACAAATAACGGTGTCTTTGGGCATTAATATATTCCACGGCTGGTACAAATCGGGAGGTCCGAAACTGGTTTGGCCAGTCCGATTTAGTTTGTCGGGTCAATAAATCATCCACGTTATTTCGGGTCAATTCATCAAACTGAGCTCCACATTCAGCACCAATCACCACATCCATGATGTTAAAAGGATAGGCCGTTGAATCAGGAAAATCGACGGGACTGAGTTGGACCCCCTGCTTTTTCAGCAAAGAAATAACTTTCCATTCATTTCGTGTTGTATCCTTAATTTTATCAAAATAGTTTTTGGCATATCCGATTTTCATGCCTTTTAAAGGACGGTTGGCATCGTAATTAAATGGCCGATTGACCGCAGCTAAATCTTGGCCATCGGTCCCATGAATAAAACTAAAAACAATGGCCGCATCGTTTGCCGAGCGGCAAATGGGACCAATTTTATCTAAGCTATAACTTAAAGCCATCGCGCCTGATCGACTTATGCTCCCGAAAGTCGGCCTCAAACCCGTTGCCCCACAAGTCGTAGATGGCGAAACGATGCTTCCCCAGGTTTCAGTGCCAATCGCAAAAGGCACTAAACCAGCCACGGTGGCTGAAGCGGAACCGGCCGATGAGCCCGATGAACCATAGGATAAATTCCATGGGT
>CANIYB010000152.1 GCA_947471105.1 Cytophagaceae bacterium | reverse complement strand
TGATTCATTCGGCAACTAAATTTATCGACGGACAGGGCCGAGTGCTAGGTGGGATTATTTGTGGAAAAAAAGAATTGATTCAAGAAATACGGTTTTTTGCTCGACATACGGGTCCATCATTGTCGCCTTTTAATGCTTGGATTTTATCAAAAAGCTTAGAATTACTCGATTTAAGGATGCAAAAGCATTCGGAAAACGCGATGGCTTTGGCCTTAGCTTTAGATGGTCACAAAGCGCTTCATGCAGTTAATTATCCTTTTCTACCTGCACATCCTCAATATGAGTTGGCCAAAAAGCAAATGAAATATGGGGGTGGTATTATTACCATCGATATAAAAGGTGGATTTGAAAAGGTAAATGCCTTTTCGAAACAGTTGAAATTTATCACAATTTCTTCCAATTTAGGGGATTCTCGGACGATTATGACGCATCCTGGCTCCACGACCCATTCAAAATTGTCCGTTGAAGACAAGGCTGAAGTGGGCATCACAGATGGTTTGGTTCGTATATCAGTGGGCCTCGAGCATATTGATGATTTAATTGAGGATATCACGCAGGCCTTAAATAAACTATAATGTGGATCGCTCTCCTTATTTGCCTTATTTTAATCACCCTGAATGTGGTGGTCGGCGTATATGTGGAGCGTAAATTATCAGCATTTATGCAAGACCGTTTGGGGCCAACGGAAGTTGGGAAATGGGGTCTATTGCAGGTTTTTGCCGACTTATTAAAGCTATTACAAAAGGAGGATATCGTTCCATATGCAGCCCAAAGAAAGCTTTTTCTCGCAGCACCTTGGATCATCTTTTTATCTATTTTTGGCGCTTTTTCTGTTATACCTTTAAGTTCAGGTGTTTGGCTCCAAGGTAGCCAAACGGAAATGGGTTTAATGCTCCTGATGGGAATTATATCGTTGGATACGCTGGGAATATTGCTGGCGGGATGGACTTCTAATAATAAATATTCGCTGTTAGGTGCGATTCGTTCGGCGGCCCAACTCGTTTCTTATGAAATTCCGTTGGGTCTATCGATTTTGTCGGTGGTAATTTTGTCTTCTAGTTTGAATTTGCAGGAGATTGCGGGCCAACAAGGTATTTTTGCGGAAGGGGAACAATATTTATTTGGTATTAAATATACAGGTATTGAAGTGGGAAGTATAGGAGGAATTTTGACTTGGAATGTGGTCAGAATGCCTTTTTTATTTTTATTATTCATCGTGTTTTTTATTGCCTGTTTAGCAGAAGCTAATCGGGCTCCCTTTGATATTCCAGAAGCTGAATCGGAATTGGTCGGCGGTTTTCATACCGAATATTCAGGGATGCGCTGGGCGTTATTGTTTTTATCTGAATACGGTATTATGTTATTAGTCAGCATATTAGGCGTAATTCTTTTTTGGGGTGCTTGGTATTCGCCCTTTCCTAATATGGGTCGTTTTGCATTCGCGGATTGGACTAACGGAATTCCAGGAACTTTTTTGGGAACAGCCTTAGGTTTCTTCTGGCTCATGTTAAAATCATATATTCTTATCGCGTTACAAATGTGGATTCGTTGGACGCTTCCTAGGTTGCGCGTAGACCAACTTATGTACTTGTCTTGGAAAGTTCTGACCCCCATTGCTTTAATTTTCGTCGCAATATCCTCGGTTTGGTCGCTATTAAAGTAAATTTTATCGTGGAATTTTCGTATTTTTAGCTTTAACTACTTCTTTGTTTTATGAATAAACTCTTACTAAGAGTACTTCCCATCCTTTTATTAATTGCCGGAAGCCAATTTTCAATCGCACAAACTACTACATTGCCTTCTGTTTATGGCCGTGTCTTAGACGCTCAAACTGGAGAACCTTTACGAGGTGCTGATATTTCCGTTGATTTTAAAAAATCGGGTGTTTCTACGGACTCTGCTGGTCGTTATCGTTTATATCTTCCCTTTGGTGAATATGTTTTAAAAGTTAGTCATGTGGGCTATAATCCCTATCGGACTAAATTTTATCTGAAAGCTGATTTTGAATTAAATGTTCAGTTGAACGATGTCACAAAGCAATTAGAAGAAGTAATTGTTTCTAGCGCTGCGACCAAACGCGATATTCAAACACCATCCTTAGGTGTGACCGTGCTAAGTTTAAAAGGAATTAAAAAATTACCTACCATGATGGGTGAGGTGGATGTTATTCGGAGTTTACAAACTTTGCCTGGTGTTTCTTCGGTGGGAGAGGGGGCCAATGGACTTAATATTCGAGGAAGTAATGTGGATCAAAATCTGATCTATATTGACGATACTCCCATTTTTAACCCGACGCACATGTTTGGGTTGTTTTCTGTTTTTGCCTCCGATGCGATTCGGGATTTAGAATTATATAAAGGAGGTATTCCTACTCGATTTGGTGGCCGATCGGCTTCCGTATTGGATATTAAGATGATTGAGCCTAATACGGATAAATTCAAAATGCAAGGAGGAATCGGAATCGTGTCTAACCGACTACTAGCTGAAATACCCATTATAAAGGAGAAATTATCGGTGATGGTAGCCGGTCGTTTATCGTTAAATGATTTTATGTTTAAGTGGTTTGCGCCTAATTATTTGAAAAATATTAGGGCTAACTTTTCTGACGTGGCGACCAAGGTTTTTTATAGGCCTAACAATAAGAACACGATTTCATTTTCTAGTTACTTGAGTCAGGATTATTACCGGGTGGATTCATTGTTTAGTATTGAAAATGTGATTGCGAAACGTACCTCTTTTGATTATGGCCACACAAATTTTGCTATTCACTGGAATCATTATTTTTCTGAGAAGTTGAATTTAATGTTAAGTGCGGCAAGCACCGTTTATAAGACGAAGACGTATGCTCCTGATACGGTTAACACAATTGATTTAAATAGTTTCATCAAATACAAAAATTTATCTGCCAGTTTTGATTATCAACCTAATGATAAGCACAAGATGAATTTTGGTGGAACGATTACGCGATATGATATTGATCCTGGTTCTTTAAATATTGGAGTTGTTTCCCGAGTGGCGACCGTAAAAATTCAAGATGAGCAGTCGATGGAAGCCGCGATTTATGCGGATGATGAGTTTAAAATGAACGAGACATTCACCATTCAATATGGTTTGCGTTATTCGCAATATTGGCGAATTGGCGCGGGAACATTCAATGAATATATGCCTAATCGCATGCCTTCATTAAATTCCATTATCAGTAAAAAGACGTATGCGGATGGAGAGGTTATGTCGTCTTATGGTGGGTTTGAGCCACGTTTAACCATGAAATATTCGATTGGCGAAAATACAACCATGAAATTTGGGTATAATCGGATGCAGCAGTTTTTCCAATTGCTTTCTAATAACACAACGCCTTTACCTACATCGCGTTGGAAAACAGCAGATCAATTTATTAAGCCTCAACAAAGTGATTTTCTTTCTTTGGGTTTATTTAAAACCTACAATGAAAACGTCTATGAAGCATCTTTAGAGACGTATTATAGGGATGTCCGCAATACCCTTGATTTTATTTCAGGTGCTAATTTGCAATTAAATCCCAACATTGAAACTCAGTTGGTGACCGGAAAAAGCAAAGCCTATGGAGTTGAATTAATGGTTCAAAAGAAAAAAGGTGAAGTAAGTGGTTGGGTTTCCTATACCTACGCTCGGGCCTTCAGTCAAATGATCGGTGATTTTCCTGAGGTACAATCGATTAATGGGGGCGACTGGTTTGCGACCAATTATGATAAGCCGCATACATTTAATATGATGCTGAATATTCAGCCGACTACCCATCATAGCTTTTCGTTTACTTTTGCCTACAATACAGGTAGACCATTTTCATCGCCTTCCGGAATGTATGAAATTGGTGCTAAAAAATATCCTGTATTCCAAGAGAGGAACAATGACCGCATTCGAGATTATCACCGCTTAGATTTTTCGTGGACCATTAATAATCCGTCGATGAAAAGTCAGCGCTGGGAAGGTAGTTGGGTTTTCACGGTCTACAACCTTTATGGCAGACAGAATCCTTATTCGGTATTCTTTAAATCATCCAAAACAGGACTTAGAGCTTATGAACTAAGCGTGTTTGCCTCTCCTTTTATTTCTCTTACGTACAATTTTAAATTTTTATAGAGATGCCTACTCATTTATTTAGATATATACTTTTTTCTTCGATCATTGGCATGATTTCTTGGGCGTGTATTAACCCCATTATGGATTTCAAGCAAATTGATTCCACCTCCTACATGACTATTGAAGCCGATATTTCTGATGATGCGGCTTTAAATAAAATTCGAATTACAAGTTCAGCGAATCGCATCATCTCTCAAAATCCTTTGGCTGTGACTAAAGCGGAGGTTTATGTGTTGGATCAAACGGGAGCAAAAACCATTTTCAAAGAAGGAACTGCCTTGGGTACCTATTTACCACCTGTAGGATTTGTTGGAAAGACGGGGTCAACCTATCGACTATTTGTCAAAACACTTACTGGGAAACAATACGAAAGCTTGGAAGAAAAAATGATTCCAGCTCCCGAAATTGAAAATATTGTCACTCAGTTTGAGGTACGTGATCAATACGACAAGGTCGATCCGCGGAGAAATGGTTTTTCTGTGTATGTCGATTTTAAAGACGGCCCCCAAGAAGGAGATTTTTATATGTGGAATTGGAGGCATTTTGAAAAGATTTCAATCTGTGAAACCTGTGAGGGAGGGGCGAAATGGAATTTTAAAACGAATGTTTGCGTTTCTCCTGCAATAGCTACTGAAGATATTTTAAATTATATGTGTGATGGAAATTGCTGGGATATAACCAATAACGCAGACTTAAATGTGTTTTCAGATGTGTTGACCAACGGACAGAGAATTTCGGGACGCCAGGTAGCCCGAGTGCCTTTTGATGGCTATTCGCCCTATTATTTACGTCTAGAGCAACGTTCAATTACTAAGAATGCATTCAATTTTTATCAATCCTTAATTGCTCAGGTGCAATCCAGCGGATCTTTGTTTGACGTTCCTGCAGAGACTCGTTTTAGTATGAATGTTAAACCTATTACAGATCCTAAAGAAAGAGTATTGGGAATTTTTAATGTCTTTTCCGTGCGTAAAAAGATTTACTTTATCGATCGATTAAAGAGCGTTCCTAAGGAAGAGTTTGCTTTAATTACCTATATGAATGGAGAAATTTATACATGTCCTCCTGGTGCTGTTAATTGCCAAGACCGTGTTCCTTGCGTGGAATCAGCCTATCGAACAAAAATTACTCCAGAAGGATGGAATTTGTAATTTTTGAATGATCTTTGTGCTTTCAAATTTTTCCTATGGTAGGTGTATTAATCGTTAATTTAGGGACTCCAGATGATCCAGGAACTCCTTCGGTACGTAAGTATTTACGTGAATTTTTGATGGATGGTCGGGTAATCGACATTCCATACCTGATTCGTTATATTTTAGTTCAAGGAATCATAGCTCCTTTCCGAGCGCCCAAATCAGCCAAAATTTATAAGGAATTGTGGGAAGAACGTGGTTCACCTCTCAAATTTTATGGGGAAGATGTAGCTCGCGACTTACAGGAGAAACTTGGCGATACTTATTATGTGAAATTAGCCATGCGCTATCAGAGTCCTGATTTAGCCTCTGCTATGGCGGATATGGAAGCCAAAAATTTAAAGAAATTAATTGTCATTCCATTTTTTCCTCAATATGCTTCGGCTTCTACTGGATCCGTATTTGAACGCGTAATGCAATTGATGTCTAAATGGCAAGTAATGCCCTCCCTTTCTATCGCAAGTTATTTTTACGATCACCCTGCTTTCTCAAGTTATTTTGCCGCTAAAGCAGCGAATTATCAAAAGGAGGTAGACTTTGATTATTATTTGTTTTCATACCATGGAATTCCTGAACGTCATGTTCGAAATGGTGATTTGACTAAAACGACTTGTGTTTTTGGCACTTGCTGTGAGTCAATCACCGATAAAAATCATGGTTGCTATCGGGCTCAATGTCATGAAACGACTCGATTGATTGCAGGAAAAATGGGACTGAAACCTGGAACATACAGCACTTCATTCCAAAGTAGATTAGGTCGAGATCCTTGGCTTAAGCCTTATACAGACGAAGTGATTCCTAAATTAGTGGCTGACGGACATAAGAAAGTATTGGC
>CANIYB010000151.1 GCA_947471105.1 Cytophagaceae bacterium | reverse complement strand
GCATTGGAAAGTAAAAAGCTTCGAACTTCATTTTTTCCATAATCGAACACATACGATTTCCAGTCGGGATGATAGCCCTTTTTAGGATCTGGGTGTTCGTATAAACAGGTTCCGTCAAAATTCCGAAGGCCATGGTCATCACCCGGAAAGTGGGAGGGAACCCAATCTAAAATGACTCCTATATTAGCCTCATGCAGTTTTTCCACTAAATGCATAAATCCCTGAGGATCACCAAATCTAGATGATGGGGCAAAATAACCGGTGATTTGGTAGCCCCAAGATGGCGCGTAGGGATGCTCCATGATGGGCATAAATTCCACATGGGTGAAGCCCATTTCTTGTACATAGGCCACCAGCTTATGGCTGATGTCCTCATAAGTCAGGTATTGATTGTCTAATGTTTTTTGCCAAGAGCCTAAATGTACTTCATAAATGGACATAGGTGATTGCAGGCTATTGTAAGTTGGCCTATTTTTCATCCAAGACTGGTCTTTCCATTCTTTATAGGTATTCCAAACGATGCTAGCTGTTTTGGGAGGTGTTTCACAATAAAGACCAAAAGGGTCTAGTTTTTCTAGATATTCTCCGGTTTTTGTTTTTATCCCAAATTTATAGGTTTCTCCTGTGTGCACGTGGGGAATAAATCCTTCCCAGATTCCGGAGGAGTCCCAGCGAGGAAATAGGGTATGTGATTCTTTATCCCAAACATTAAAGTTGCCCAGCACATGCACCGATTGCGCATTCGGGGCCCAAACGGCAAAAAATGTTCCTTTTACGCCATCCTGTATGATTTCAAAAGCCCCTAATTTTTCGTAAAGCCTTGAGTGCTTGCCGTGTAGGAATAGGGAAATATCGAAATCACTAAGAAGGGAATGGGGAAGAACTTGGGACATAAAGGCTTCTAAATCAATTGTTAGGCTAAAATAGCGAAATTAAATTAGATTTATTATGTATTTATTTTAAAGGACTATTTTGAATCTTTAGCAAAAACTTCTACCTTTGTGCCACCAAATTCAGATTTGGTCCGTTCGTCTAGGGGTTAGGACACGTCCCTTTCACGGATGAAACACGGGTTCGATTCCCGTACGGACTACCAGAAACCACTCAGGGCGAGTGGTTTCTTTTATTTTACGGGGGTGGTAGCAAAAGCGGTAGCAAACTATGTTATTTGTTGAATTCTA
Organism: Cytophagaceae bacterium; assembly: GCA_947471105.1. Classification (GTDB taxonomy): domain Bacteria; phylum Bacteroidota; class Bacteroidia; order Cytophagales; family Spirosomataceae; genus Aquirufa. Next base: position 4,983 of record CANIYB010000151.1, on the reverse strand, counting down.
ACGACCTCTGATTTATAATGCGAAATACCTTTCGCATTTATTAATCTTATTAGATTTACTATGTTTTGTTCAAAGACCGATTTGAATTTTTCAAGAGTGAATTCAAAAGGAATTAATTAGGTAGATCAATCCTTTTTTTAAACTAGTTAGAAGGAATTCAGGTCCTGGGTCATCTAAGTGAATAATAAGCAATTCTGCTTAATTCATTTATTTAATCATCCTCCTATGTGGCGTTTCCTTTTCCTTTTTATGTTGATTTCATTCAACGCAATAACTCAAAACAATACCCAAACCATTCGGGGTGTCATTACAGACAAACTTTCTCAAATGCCTATTCCTGGGGCAAATATTCAAATTGTATCCTTGCAAAAAGGAGTTTCATCCGATAGTTTGGGGCATTTTAGTTTTAAAAATATTCCACCTAATCGATACGAAATAAAAGTATCTAGTTTGGGCTATAAGAATATCACGCTACCTAATGTAATAGTGATCTCTGGGAAAGAGGTCATATTAGAGATTCAATTAGAAGAGTTATTTAACCAACTCAGCGAAGTGGTAGTCAGAGCAAGTAACAAAGGTGGAACTATTAATAAATTGGCTAGCGTAAGTGCGAGGACTTTTTCGATGGAAGATGTTAACCGCTATGCGGGTGGTCGTTCAGATCCTGCTCGATTAGCCGCAAATTTTGCTGGTGTTTCTGCACCTGACGACAGTCGAAATGATATTGTCATTCGAGGAAATTCTCCGGTAGGCGTTTTGTGGCGTATTGACGGAATGAATGTGACAAATCCGAACCACTTTGCGTCTGTGGGGACGACGGGTGGTGCCGTTAGTGCTTTAAATACAAACCTCTTAAAAAGTTCTGATTTTTTAACCTCTGCTTTTCCCGCGGAATATGGGAATGCAACTGCCGGTGTTTTTGACTTAGGCTTTCGTTCAGGAAATAATAAAAAGCAGGAGACCACTTTACAAATGGGCGTTATTACCGGACTAGAGGCGACGACAGAAGGACCATTTTCAAAGAAAAGCGACGCATCTTATGTCGTGGGTTACCGTTATTCGCTTGCTGGAGTCGCTCAAAAAATGGGCGTTGACATCGGTACCACCGCCTTGCCGTCTTACCAAGACTTGTCCTTTAAAGTAACAAGCGGCACCAGTAAATATGGTAAATTCTTCTTGTTTGGAATTTTGGCAACAAGCACGATTGGTATCAGTGGGGGAAGTTCAAATAGTTTATATGGAAATGGTAACCAGATCGATTTTGCAAGTAAAATAGGTATCACGGGCTTGAACCATTTTAAGCAATTGACCACAAAGTCGTATATCACCTCCACATTGGGCGTAAACTATTCTAGCAATGACCAAACCTCCTATGATTTTGACCGGAATGATAACCTCGATTTTATTAAGGAGGTAAACAATGTCGCTCGAACGGGCTATAATTTTAGCACGACCTACCATTCAAAAATAAATGCGCGGACCTTTATTAAGGTGGGAATTCGAAACGAAGTGATTGATCTTTATTTGAACTATAAAACTAAAAATAGGGCTAGGGATTCCTACTTGCAGCTTTGGGACTATAATAGTAGCACAAATCTTGCACAAGCATTTGCTCACATTAAATACGACATTAGCGAAAAGGTAACGATGAATGCGGGTTTGAATACCCAATTATTTTCTTTGAATAATTCCAACTCTATTGAGCCGCGTTTGGGTTTAATTTTTACGACTTCGGATAACAGCAGTTTGAATTTTGGCTATGGATTGAATGCCCAGATGCAGCCTATCAACGTCTATTTTTTAGCGACTTCAAGCCCAAATGGAAGCAAGAGTTATACCAATAGGAATTTAGACTTTACGAAAAGCCATCACTTAGTTTTGGGATATAATTTACAACCTTGGAAGGACTGGAGAATTAAGACAGAGGCTTATTACCAGTCGATTTACCAGGTACCTGTTACGTCTTATTCTAGCAGTTATTCGATGTTGAATACGGGTGCGACATTCAAAACAGATTTGCAGGATAGCTTAGTTAATGCAGGAACGGGCAAGAATTATGGACTCGAATTAACGGTCGAGAAGTTTTTTAGTGATGGGTATTATGGCTTATTTACAACTTCTTTGTATGATTCTAAATATACGGGTAGTGATGGAATTGAGCGAAATTCGGCATTTAATGGAAAATACATTTTTAATGCATTAGGCGGGAAAGAATGGAATGTAGGCCGCGCTGGTCGAAATAAGATTTCGATTGATTTAAAGTATACGAATGCCGGAGGGCGGGCATATACCCCAATAGACCTTTTGAAGTCTAATGCTATGGGTCGAGAACAAAAATCGACAGAGGAGTATTCTAGTTTTTATGAGAATTACTACCGGATAGATTTCAAGGTGGGATATACCTTAAATAGTGCGAATAAAAACCGCTCGCATACGTTCTCCTTAGATTTGCAAAATGTGACGAATCACAAGAATATTTTTTCGCAGAATTATGATAACAAAATTCAAAAAATCAACACGAAATACCAATTAGGTTTCTTCCCTAATGTGGTTTATAAATTGCAGTTTTAATGTCCAGGCTTTTGTCCCACAAACCCAAAGTTTGAGCTTGTTAAAATCTTTTCCAATAAGCGATCAAAGGCCTTAATTTGGGGGCCTTTGCACAGACCTCTGATTTCACGAAAGTGGGCATAATTCAAAGAGTCTAATTTTCCGTAAGTCGCTGTTAATTTTTCAAGGGCTTGCGGATTTTTAATTTTAAATTGATAATAGGACTTTTTTGCTGCAGCAATTTCTCTTCTAATTGTGGTCGATTGATCTTGGTGGTTTTTGACGTAACCTGTGAAAATAGCACGTTGTTCATCATTAAATTGCAACTCATCGGCAATGACATTTTTTAATTGTGGCCCACCAGGTAAGGGACGATGTTGGAGTTCATTGAACCCAAAATATCCTAGCGCAAGCACATTAAGGAAAAGTCCGATGCCAAATATCCAAGGCCACACTTTTTTGCGTTGATTTACCATCTTTTTAGTAGGTTAAATTGTTTACAGCGTAGGTTTTAGCTACGGATTCCAATTGAATTTGGGTGATACCCTGTTGCGAATGTTTTCCTGCATAAAACAGTATCCCAGAGAAAAATAGAGCCACGAAACTCGCCGCTGCCATCCAGTGCATCGTTTCGCTTTGTTCTTTTTCCTTCATTGCATCAAACAAATGATCTAACACCTCTGTTTGATTTTTCCATTGTAGGCCTTGTAAAGCCTTCAATTGTTCTTCTAGTTGGTCTTCTTTCATTTCAATTCTTTTTTAATGTTTTCTTTCGCTCGGCTCACGAGCGATTCAATAGCTTTAATACTTAAGTTCATCAATTCACTTGCCTCTGCATATGAGATTTCATCTAATTTTATCAGCGTAAATGCGACGCGTTGGTTTGGATTTAATCGATCAATGGCGCGGTAAAGTGACAGTGCTTTTTCTTTATTTTCTAATTGAATATCTGGGTGGAGTTCCGTGGACTCATAGCTTTTAGATTCGTTTGGCATCCACCAGGGCAATAATTCGCGCAACTGGGTTCGTCGTTTTTCTTTTCGGAGCTTTTCCAAAGCCTTGTTAATCGAAATCCGGATAATCCAAGTACTCAGCGATGATTGCCCCTTAAAGGCTTTGATCGACTCATACACTTGAATAAACGTTTCTTGACATACATCTTCTGCCTCTTCTCGGTTCCTCAGAATCTGCATGGTGTGATGGAACACCCGGCTTTGGTATTCCTTTACCAAAGCCCGGAAAGCCAACTCGTTACCCGAAATCAATTCTCTAATTTGCCGATCCATCCTTCAATCATACCTTAGATGTTTCTGCAATCTAAATTCTTCGGTCGAAATAAAAATATTTTTTTTCGAAGGAATTTTAAATGTAGCGCGTCTAAGACAAAAAAGGAAAATCTAATGTTAAGCAAATCCATTCAAATTATCATCAGCTGTTTATTGTTAACAGCCTGTTCACAATCTCAAGATATAAGTCCATCTAACGATACAGATGTTACCCTAGAGGTAGATCCTACTCTTTTTATCCCAGCGGGTTTAGTGGGAACCATTACCAAGGTGGAAAAAACACTTTCAAATGGAACCACCACGATGTGTTATAAAATCACGACCTCTAAAACACCTACTGATCATGCGATGGGCCCTTGGTGTCCGACTAAAGTAACGGATGATGCTAGTAAGGGAGGTATTTGGTTTGAAAAAGGGAATATATATGATGTGGATGGAGCCTTTGTGAAAAATTTGGCCACTTTTTATAATGATTCGAAATGGAATCTAATCAGAAGTGATGGAACGATTAAAGTGACCAATACCAAAGAAGCCTGCCAAGCGGCTGCCCGCCCTGACGTAGATCCACTATACAATAATTATTGTGTAGAATGTCAACCCACGTATTTCTCAAACATTAAATTAACCTATTACATTCCTGTTAAACCCATTAAAACGATTGGGACGACAACTTTAGGAGGCGGGGCTCCTGGTGGAATGGTGGGAGTAGCCTTTAATGGTATCAATTTTGATCCACCGGCACCTACTCAAGCTATTTTGGGCGCCTACACGCTAGCTCCAATGGATGACGCAGGTGGCCATGTGAATGGTGCAACGGGCTATCATTACCATGCCGCTACGGGAAAAAGCAAGAAAGTAGATCAAGCGGATGGGCACGCGGCGATGATTGGTTATGCGATGGATGGTTTTGGGATGTATGAAATGTTAGATAAAACGAATAAAGAACCGACAGATTTAGATGCTTGCCGAGGGCATTATGATACGACACGCGGCTACCACTATCATGTGGCCAAAGCGGGCAGCAATAGTTTCATCGGTTGTTTTCACGGTGCTCAAGGAAGTGTTGAAATAACAACGAATTAATGCGTAGAGTGCTTTATTTACTTTTATTTTTCCCGTTAGGTGTTTTTGGTCATACTTCCCAAAT
>CANIYB010000150.1 GCA_947471105.1 Cytophagaceae bacterium | reverse complement strand
TAGGTCGGTCGATTTACTCAAATCCACCCGAACGAACACGTCCGATTCATGGGTAATTTTAAAAATTCGGCCCATGGTTTTATCATGCACATCTGGATTGGTGCTATGGCATTGGTTTTTATCGTACCAATCAATCGCATAGACAGATCCGCTAGGGTCATATTTCATGTTAAGCCACTGCGACCATGAATCGTTCATCGACAAAAAATCCTTTTTATGGCTCGCGGTATAGCCGGAACCTTTGGGGGTCAAAATATCCACATTAAGTTTGGCCCCATTGATATTATTCATGAAAATATTGTTTCTGAATTCTTTGGGCCAAGTATTTCCGCCCAAATAAATCATGGCTCCCGCATGAGCATGGCCGCCACCCGCAGAGGCCGACCTAAAGTTGCCCGCATGGGGTCCACGATCCCCTACATAATGTACATGGTCCGCGATGGTTTTGATGTCATCATACGTATAGGGGTTAAAATGTTTCCCGCCTTGTCTTTGATAACGTGCGCCTTGAATGATGTGAAACATGTGTGGAATTACGCAAACGGTAATAAATGGATGTCCATACTCATTAAAATCAATGCCCCAAGGATTGCTTGACCCCTCCGCAAACACCTCAAAAACATGTGTTTTAGGGTGAAAACGCCAAACCCCTGCATTGATCTTCGTGCGTTCTTGGTCCGTAGCCCCCGGTTTCCCTACATTAGAATGGGTGAAAACACCATGAGTTCCATAAAGCCAGCCATCCGGACCCCAGCGCAAACTATTTAACACTTCGTGCGTATCCTGAACGCCCCAGCCATCTAGCAACTTTTGGATCGGACCGGTCGGTTTATCTTGGGTAAAGTCGGTGGGTATAAATAACAAATAAGGCGCGGCCCCTAGCCAAACTCCTCCCATCCCCACTTCAATGCCGCTGACTAAATTTAGCCCTTCCATGAACACTTTTCTTTTGTCCAAAGTCCCATCTCCATCCGTATCCTCGAAAATCAAGATCCGATCTTTGCCTTGTCCTTCGGGAGCTGGAATCGGATAGGTATGTCCCTCCACAACCCATAGTCGGCCCCGAGGATCCATCGTGAAACTAATTGGACGTACAATGTCAGGCTCCGAAGAGGCCAAAGTAATCTTAAATCCTTTGGGCAATGTCATCACTTTGGCGGCCTCTTTTCCAGAAAGTCCCGCATGAAGGATTGGGTCAAGTGGTGGTAGAACAATAATATCTTTCTGGTTTAATTCGTTGGGGAATGTGGGCCTCGTGGCATGAAACCTAAAATTGTCAAAATTTATGTGCGCCAATTTATCATGCCCCACATAAGGAATAGGCGAAATTCCTGTTTCGTTATCGATAATCCTTATGAACATTTCCTGGCCTAGATGCGCTTTTAAATTGGCCACTACAGGCTGTAACGTAGCGCGTCCCTGTCCCGTGGATTTGAAAATAACCTGTTGGCTTTTTGCCAAAACGAGCTCCACCCGAGTATCTTGAATCGCCCCACCCGAAACTAAAAAGCTAGCAAAAGGATGGGTTATTTTAAAGGATTCAGAGGTTAGTGTACCTTTCAACGCATAGTTAACCGTGCCGCCGCTACTCAAAAAATACGTTCCTTCGGGGTTAATTTTTACGGCTTTATCATGGAGAGGAGAGGGATCTTGGCTAATTAATGGATTTGAAAAAGCTTCTCCCGTGGCTTTCCAATTTTCCAACGTTCCTGTTTCAAAATTGACATTCATCGATTTCCCGTTTTTCGTCGGGATAACACCCGTAGAAGCGATCGTTTCCGTCTCACCAGTGACAATCTCTAGCTTTCCCACCATCCCAGCAGCTCGATGACCAGGCACGGTACAAAAATAGATGTCATTTTCTTTGGCAATAAAAGTCATACTGACTTTGGCGCCTTTATCCGAAATGGATGGGGTTTTGATCCCCGCTTTTTCTAAAGCAATGTCATGCGTCATCATCTCCCCATTATAAATAGTGATCCGAACTCGCTTTCCCTTATTGGCTTTTAGGGTAGGGTTTCTGGTTCCGTCTTTGGCAAAATACCCTAGCATCGTGGCCTCCAACACATAATCGTGGTCAATGTGCAAGGTGTCTTGCGCTAATTTTTGAGCGGATGGTTGGACCATTTTGCTCGTGGAAGCCAGAAAAAGTGTAGCCACAAAAATGGCCAACCCATTGCGGAAAAAATTCTTCATATATCGGTTAATTTATGGAAGCTCTTGCAAGTAAATATCTTTAAACGCAACGATCGCTTTCGCGCCGCCGTGAATCTGTAAAGCAATGAGGCCCGATTGTGGAATGGATGCATCCATTTCCGTGTAATCTACGGTTTGCTTGCCGTTAATGTAGAGGCGAATTCGCTCATTTTCAGCTCTAACTTCATAGGTATTCCAGTCGCCTTGCTTGATCCACGAGAGAACATCCGCTTCATTGGGCTTCATGAGCGTTTTATTGCGCCTTGATTCATCATATAAACTAGCCCAATAATCCTTCCCCCAATCCGCCTGATAGCCAATCATTTCATAGGCAGGATTGGTGGCTTTCACACTTCGAAATTGAATTCCGGAGTTGACAAAACCCTCCGTTCCGGTCAACTTTATCTTCAGTTTCAAATAAAAATTATGGTAGATTTTTTTAGCCACGAGGAAATTGTTGTGAGGAACTCTTGTGTCTAAGGACCCACCCACCAACATTCCATCCTGGATGCGCCAAGTTAAAGTGTCGCCTTCCCAGCCTTTAAATGTTTTGCCATCAAATAATTTTTGTTTTTTACCAGGCTTGGAATCTGGCCGTAGATTAGCACGATTAAATCCATATGTTGGGCTGATGGACATGCACAGCATGGCAATAATCAAGTAATTGTATATTTTCATTTTCATAGGTTTATAAAATCGTTTTAAATTTACGACTTTGTTTGAAATAGCCTAAGAATCAAAACGCTTCTTTGAAATTTGTCCTTTGAGTGTCGGTTAAATACATGTAGGGTTTGGTCAAATAAATACGCTGTTTATCATCTGACGCCCGCCTTTAAAAATGCCAAAATCCTGATAAGAATTTATGTGGGGCTTATCAAAAAACTAGCCTTTCTATTATTCCAGCCCCGCGAATTTCTTCACTTTTTCCCACACAGCATCATGCACGGGAACTCCTTTGATTAAATTTTCGTGCCTATTTCGGATTGACCTTTCCCCGGGATAGAGAATTTCCCCTCCTTCGCCAACCGGGCTTGCCTGTCTTAATTGGTCAATCGTCTGTTTCAACGCTTGGTCCACAAACGGCTGATCATTCATTTTTAATGGGTCAATCGCGATGAAAACTTGGGAGCATCCCCCACAATTTCCATATCCGTATTGGTCAATGGCCGCCGTTGTTTTTCCATTCGATAATAGGCTGGCTAATAGGTCCAACATGATAGCGAAACTCGAGCCTTTCCAATAACCGGTCGGCAATATACGTCTCGTTTTTTCTATCTCTCCGGGGTCATCGGTCAACAAGCCCTCCGAATCAAAACCGCCAGGATAAGGAAGTTTTTCATTATTTAATCGCGTGTTTTCTAATTTTCCATACGAATATTGAGACATCGCCATATCCAAAACCACATGACCTTCCTGCCTCGGAATTGCCATGACAAATGGATTATTGCCAATGCTGGCAGAGGTCGAACCCCAAGCGGGCATACACGATTCGGTGTTGGTCCAACAAATTCCGATCATGCCTTGGTTTGCCGCATGCCAACCGTATGTTCCGCCCCGCATCCAATGTGTCGTGTTATTCAAGGACACCAATCCCAAGCCTGAGCCTTTTGCCATTTCAATCGCGCGATCCATTGCAAAAAAAGCATTGGTAACACCCGGCGCCAGATTGCCATTATAAATTTCAATGGACCCTAATTGTTGCTCAAGGGTCGGCGTAGCACCCAAATTCACCCATCCGTTTTCTATGTAATTGATGAAGCGTTCCACCCGATTTAAGCCATGGGAAAAAATGCCATCGCAACTTGTTTCTGCATGCGTCCGAGCACAAATTTCGGCTTGATTTTCAGCCATCCCCGCACGGATAAAGGCCTTTTTTATCGTAGATTTTAATTCTTCAAATTTGATTCTTTGCATGGAATGAGACTGTGGTAAGCAGATTAATAAATTTAGATTTTTAAAGCTAAAGAGAAAAAAATAAAAAAGAAACCTTAATGGATCGAGTAATTGATTATCTAAAATATTAATCAAAAATGTGTTTGGTAAAAAATAAAATTTCAATTAAATACATCTAAATTATTAACAACGAAGGGCCTCGAAATATCTTTTAATGTAGCTTTCGTCGCAATTATTTAGGCCATAAATTTTATATCCATACCTTTAAATAAAATTATTGCCTAATGAAAACCTATTCTATTTTATTCATTGCCCTTTTTCTGAGCGTTTCTTTGCGCGCGCAAAATTCAGGCCACATCAAAGGCAATCTTATTGACAAAAATCAAGCCATCGAGTTCGCCACCATTTCATTGGCTAAATCAAGCGATACCACAAAAGCACTTTTCGTTGAAACAACAGATTCCTTAGGGCATTTTAATTTCCAAAACATCCCCTTGGGGACTTACCTTTTAAAAGCCAGTTTAGTGGGTTATAAAACAAGGTCTCAAAAAATTTCACTAACATCCATAGCCCCTAATTTTTCATTGGATAACTTCAACTTATCGCCAGATAATACTTTATTAAATGAGGTGGTTGTGACCGCTCAAAAAAGACTCATTGAAAAAACGAGTGAAGGTTTTATCGTGAATGCAGCGGCCAACATAACCCAAATGGGCGGCACGGCGACAGACCTATTAAAAATCACTCCCACGGTTTCTGTGGACAATGACGGCGTGGTGACCATACGCGGAAAATCGCCATTAATCCTGATCAATGGCCGGAATTCCAACATGTCAAATCCAGATCAAATCCCAGCCAGCAGTATTGAGAGTATTGAAATTATCACGCAGGCTTCTTCCAAATATGACGCTAATGCAGAAAGTGGAATCATCAATATCCGGCTCAAAAAAAATACTCAAATGGGAGTCAATGGGGCATTTGCTATTGGAACTGGAATTGGGTCGAGAGAGCGGATAAATAGTTCATTTCTATTAAACCATAAGACTAAAAAAGTAAATGTGGGCCTCAGCTATGACAATCGATTTGCCGGAAGAACGAAAACGATCAATACCCATCGAACAAATTTCAATCTCCCCGAAACCTATTTAATAAATCAGGGTCGGAACGACGAGCGCGTAGAAAGACTTCAAAACCTAAAACTTAACATCGATTTAAATCCAAACGATAAAAATAATTTGTCTTTTGAGGCCATCGGAAATATGGAAGGGCAGGATAATGATGAAGATCTTATGAATCAAATTATCAAAAAAGATTTGGCATTTAGCAACGGAAATAATCGACATTCTTGGGAATACAAACGAGCCAAAGTGGGTGAATTTGCCTTTAATTATAGTCGAAATTTTAGTACTCCCAAAAAATCTTTAAGCGCCAGTGCGACCGCTTCTATCGAGGAGGGAAGGGAAAATACCGATATAAAAACGCAAGATTTAAATGAAAAATTAAGCCTAATCAATACCGCTTCCATGCAAAAAACGCATAATTATGAAGACGGGGTGATTACTAATCTAAAGTTGGATTATACTGTTTCCATCTCGCCAACAAGCATTTTTGAGACAGGATATAAAGGGATATTTAGGACGATTAAAGCAGATTTTGAAACATCCAATTTTTTAAATGCTGCGTATATAAAAAATCCAGCCGCTAGTAATCTTTTTGATTTTTCAGAAGATGTTCAAGCAGCTTATGCCCAAATTAAAAATGAAATTGGCGAGAAAGGAACGGGGTGGCAATATGAAATTGGCCTTCGGGCAGAACTAGTCAACAACCAAGGACAGACCATAGACCGGTCCACGCAGATTTCCAACAACTACCTAAAAATATTCCCAACCACGCAAATACAATACAAAGTGAATGAAAGTACCAGTTGGAAATTCACCTATGGAAAAAGAATTAATCGGCCTGGTTTGGGCCAACTAAACCCGTTCATTGACATAACCGATGTGTTAAACCCCCATAGCGGAAACCCAAATTTGAAGCCGGAGATCATCGATGCTTTTGAGTTTGGATATGCCAAAGAATTTGAAAATTACAG
>CANIYB010000149.1 GCA_947471105.1 Cytophagaceae bacterium | reverse complement strand
TGAGCCAGGCCAATTATTAGTTAAAATTGTTCATGAGGAATTGACCCAATTAATGGGTGGGGTCAAGCAAGATATTAATTTAAAAGGGGATCCTGCCGTTGTGTTAATTGCCGGCCTTCAAGGTTCAGGAAAAACAACTTTCTCAGGTAAATTAGCCCAATACATCAAAAAAGGAGGACGAAATGTGTTACTCGTTGCCTGCGATATTTATCGACCTGCTGCCATAGACCAATTAAAAGTCTTGGGTGAGCAAGTGGGTGTCGAGGTTTATGCAGAACCCGAAAATAAAAGCGCGGTTTCCATTGCGGAAAATGCACTTTCCTATGCCAGAAAAATGGGCAAAAAAGTGGTTATTGTCGATACAGCCGGCCGTTTGGCTATCGACGAATCCATGATGAATGAAATCGAAGCCGTAAAAAAAGCGATAAATCCAACCGAAATTCTATTTGTCGTTGACTCAATGACGGGTCAAGACGCCGTGAATACAGCTAAAACATTCAACGAACGACTTAATTTTGACGGGGTTGTTTTAACGAAATTAGACGGTGATTCAAGAGGTGGTGCCGCCCTTTCTATCCGACAAGTTGTCGAAAAACCCATCAAGTTTATCTCCACTGGAGAAAAAATGGAAGCCTTAGATCAGTTTTATCCGGATCGAATGGCCAACCGAATTTTAGGCATGGGGGATGTTCTTTCTTTAGTGGAAAGAGCCCAACAAGCTTTCGATGAAGATGAAGCAGCCCGTTTAAACAAAAAAATTCGCCAAAATAATTTCTCATTTGAAGATTTTTATTCCCAACTCCAACAAATCAAAAAGATGGGAAATATTAAGGATCTGATGGGCATGGTTCCAGGAATGGGTCAAGCCGTGAAAGATGTGGATATTTCGAATGATTCTTTTAAGCCTATCGAAGCCATTATTCAATCGATGACCCTAAAAGAGCGTCAAAATCCAGATTTGCTAAATTCATCTCGGAAGATCAGAATAGCGAAGGGTTCTGGTACCTCAATCCAACAAGTCAACAATTTGATGAAACAATTTGAAGACATGCGAAAAATGATGAAAATGATGAATAAGGTTCAAGATGGCAAAATGAAAATGCCTAATATGGGCAATATGTTAAAAAGGTAATCAGATTAATTTTACCCGCCTTACCGAATGGCATAGTCATTAAAAATTAATGCCTTTATACCTGGATTTTAGGCTCATCAACCTATTTTTGGACCGTTTTACTTTCGAATAACAGCGCCTAATTCCTTTTCAAATCGTTGGATCAGTCGGTCCATCGTCGCATCAATGACCTTGTCAGTCAGCGTTTGACTCTCATCTTGTAGCATAAAGCTAACCGAATAGGATTTCTTACCTTCCCCTAGATTTTTCCCCTCATAAACGTCAAAGACGGAAACAGATTTCAGTAAATTCTTTTCAACCTGTTCTGCAATGCGTTGGATAGCCTGATAGCTCACCTCTTTATTAATCACTAATGACAAATCTCTACGAACTTCAGGAAATTTCGATATTTCCTGATAGACGAAATCAACTTTCTCCTGCTTAACCCAATAATCCCAATCAAAATCTGCGAAGTATACCTCTTGTTTTAAATCAAATTTTTGGGCCAAATTTGGTCGAATCAAACCTAATTCTAAACACATTTTTTTATTGACCGAAACGCGTAAACCATAAGCAAAAATGGAAGACCCCTCTAATGGTGATGTTTCAAAATCCTTCACCCCCATGAATTGCATGAGCGCGATGACCGTTGAATATAAATGATGGAATTCCGCTTTTTTTGCTGATGTACTCCATGTTTCCCCCGCCTGTAAACCCGTTAGATACAAAGATAAATGCCTTTTTTCGATGTATTTACTGCCTTTTTTATGGTAGGTTTTCCCAAACTCAAATAATTTCAAGTCTTTTTGTCGGCGATTAATATTATACGCTAATACCTCTAAACCCGAAAATATAGAATGCTGACGCATCACGCCTAAGTCCTCAGAAAGTCGATTTAATATCTCAACAGATTCAAAAGCTAAATCCGGTTGGATTAATTCATGGTGACTCGATTTAGTCAGTGAGTTGGTAATGATTTCATGAAATCCTTTTGCCGCTAAACTAAGGCCCACTTGTTGCTGTATTTTTTCTTTATCCAATAAAGGGAATTCGGAAATAAAATTGGCTCCTAAATTCTCTGATAATGGAATATTGTCTAAGCCATGAATTCTTAAAAGCTCCTCAATTAAATCAGCTTCTCGCGTCACATCTACTCGGTATGCCGGAGCAATAGCCGTCAGACCTTTGGGATTCAAATTTGTAATCTCAAAATCTAAGGCTACAAGTATTTCTTGGATTCGGGTTTCTGACAAGGCAATCCCCATCAACTGATGTACTCGTTCATAGCTAACAGGGATTTGAACCGGCACATTTTTTTCAGGATAATGATCAAACCATTCAGAGGTAATAGTTCCTCCAGCTAATTCAAGAATTAGTTTTGCCGCATATTTAAGCGCAAATAACTTGGCCTCTATATCCGTCCCCCTCTCAAATCTGAAGGATGCATCGGTCTTTAAACTATGAAATTGGGCTGCCTTTCTGATTCTTTCTGGCGCAAAATGTGCCACTTCTAAGAAAATTCGGGTCGTTGAATTCTGAATGCTTGAATTGGCTCCACCCATAATTCCGGCTAGGCCAATCGCCCCCGAGCCATCACAGATCATTAATTCTTCCCCATTTAATTTTCTTTCTATTCCATCTAAGGTTTTGAAAACAGTTCCTTCAGCTAAGGTTTTAACTTCTAATTTACCTCCTTTTATTTGATGCCAATCATACGCGTGCATCGGTTGGCCCAAGCCATGGCAGATAAAATTAGTAATGTCTACTATATTATTGATAGGCCTTAATCCAATCGCGCTTAACCTTTCTTGCAACCATTCTGGAGACGGCTTTACCTGAATTCCATCCATGCTTACGCCACAAAAGCGGGCACATCCCTTGTCTTGAATGCTAATTTCAATAGGTAAATTGGTTTGGGCAATCGCCAGCGAATCCACCGATGGCAATATAATGGGCAACCCAGTTACCGCTTTAATGTCGCGCGCGACTCCCCAATGTGATGCCGCATCGGCCCGGTTCGGAGTTAAACCAATCTCCAAAACCAAATCGGCTGAGAGATTAAAGTAGTTGGCCGCAGGAGTGCCGTTAGCCAGTTTGGTATCTAATATTAAAATTCCATCATGCGAAGTTCCAATCCCAATTTCATCCTCTGCACAAATCATCCCTTCTGAGGGTTGGCCATATACTTTTCGCTTTTCTATGGTAAACAAGGCTTTGCCTTCCGCGTCAAATAAAGTTGTTCCTGGGGTTGCCACAATTACTTTTTGGCCGGCAGCTACATTAGCCGCTCCACAAACAATGGTTAAAATTTCTGATAATCCTGCTTCAACAGTCGTCAGGCTTAGCGTTTTGTCTTTTACCTCAAATTTCTCACAGGTCAAAACTTCAGCTACCACAAATCCTTTCAATCCCCCTGGGATTTTTTCATGCCTCTCTATGCCCTCTACCTCTAATCCCGTATTTGTTAATAATACGTCTAACTCTTCTGCTTCGCCCTTTTGAGGTAATTTAGAAATGTCAATAAAATCACGTAACCAATTTAAAGAAATCTTCATATCTAATGTTATCGAGAAAGTTTCATTTTATAATCCACTGAAACCTTTCCGCGGCTAATTTCACCTAATTTATTTTTTATCATTCGCTTTTTGACCACATTCAAATGATCTGTAAAAAGGATTCCTTCTATGTGATCATATTCATGCTGAATAATTCTTGCCGCAAATCCCTCAAATACCTCTTCATGCTCCTCCCCACGTTCATCCCAATAGTGAATTTTGACATATTCAGGCCTAAAAACTTCACCCCTAATTCCAGGGATTGACAAGCAACCTTCTTCAAAACCCCACTCTTCACCCGTTTCATCTAAAATCGTCGCATTCACAAAAACCTTTTTGAAGTTCACAAGGGAAGGGTCTTTTTCTTCCTCATCTTCATCCTCATTCATGGGTCTTCCATCCACAACAAAAAGCCGAATGTCCATACCAATCTGTGGCGCAGCTAATCCTACACCACTCGCTGCATACATCGTTTCAAACATATCTTCCGACAGCTTAACCAAATCGATGCTTCCTAATTTAATAGGCTTCGCTACTTTTCTTAAGACAGGATCGCCATAAGGGACGATGGGGTATATCATAATTCAAAAAATTCAAACCACAAATTTAACTAATTTCCCTAGATTGTACCTATTTGCCAATGGTTCTTTAGTTTAGGTAAGCGCAATTTTTGTAATTTGCGTGCCAACGACCATTTACGGATTATCATGAATCGAAACATATTTAAAGCTCATCCTTGGCACGGAATACATATTGGCGAGCAAATGCCTGAATTAGTCACCGCATTTATCGAGATTGTTCCTACCGATACGGTAAAATATGAAATTGACAAAGAATCAGGGTATTTAAAAATAGACCGACCGCAAAAATTCTCCAATATTGTTCCTGCATTATACGGTTTTTTGCCTCAAACATATTGTGCTGACGGAATAGCCAAATTGGCCAAAAAATACTCAGGAAAAGAAATCATTAAAGGGGATGGAGACCCGCTAGATATATTGGTTCTTTCTGAGCGAACGATCACCCACGGTGATATTTTATGTCAGGCCATTCCCATCGGCGGCATTCGAATGATTGACCACGGGGAGGCCGACGATAAAATCATAGCCGTTTTAAAGGATGATCCTATATATGGAAAATGGCGTGATATTTCAGACGCTCCTAAGGATATCGTTCAAAGACTTAGGCATTATTTTTGGACGTATAAAATGCTTCCTGGTGAAACGAGTTCAAATTTAGTGGATATCGATGAAGTGTATGGCCGCGAAATAGCCCACGAAGTAATTCTACAGGCGAGGGAAGATTATCGGGTCAATTTTGGGTAATTTTTACCCTTCATTTTAGAATTTTATCCATTGAACATAAATTTGATTGACTTGTCAAAATTTAATCCCAAATTATTGTTTCAATTATCTTAGATCATTATGTGGCAATTTTTTAAATACATCCTGGCAACCCTAATGGGCTTATTCCTTTTTCTAATTATCAGTATACTGATGATTGTAGGCATCGGTGCAGCTATGAGCGGAGGCGACTCAGAATTTGAAGTAAAAGAAAATTCAATTCTTAAATTGGATTTAAATCGGCCTATCGTAGAAAATGCAAGTACAGAAGACGATAATCCATTCGCGACCATCCCCAATCCGTTTTTTGAAAGCACCGAAAAAATAGGATTGATTCAAATTTTATCAGCGCTGGAACGCGCACGTATAGACAACAACGTGAAAGGTATTTACCTAGATGTTAGTTTTCCTATGGCCGGTTATGCTAAATTAACTGAAATCAGAAATGCCTTAGAAAAATTTAAGCGCTCGGGTAAGTTCATTTATGCTTATGCGAATTCATACTCGGAAAAAGCTTATTATATCGCATCCGTTGCGGATGAAGCTTATTTGAATCCATCGGGTCTATTAGATTTTAATGGGATTAGTGTTCAATATATGTTTTATAAAAAGGCATTTGATAAATTGGAAATTGAGCCTCTGGTTTTCAGGGTAGGTCAATATAAATCTGCCGTTGAGCCGTTTATTCGCGAAAATATGAGTCCTGAAAATAAAATGCAGACGCAATCATTTATCAGCTCGATCAACCGTGAAGTATTTTCTAAAATTTCAGTCAGTAAAAAAATTCCGGCCAATAAACTGAATCAAATTGCGGATAGTCTATTGGCCATGAATCCAGTACATGCAGAAAAGTTGGGTATGATTAAATTAGGATATTGGGATCAATTTGAATCACTTTTAAAATCAGCAGTAAAAATAAAGGCAAAAAGTGAGTTGACTTTTGTCAAACTGGCCGATTACCTGAAAGCAAAAAATCCGATTAAGGCCGTTGAAGGAACGGATAAAATAGGGGTATTAGTTGCCGAAGGTGAAATCGTTGGATCAAAAGGCGGTGATGAAAATATTGGGTCAGACGATTTTGTAAAGGAATTAAGAAAATTGCGAGATAATAAATCTGTAAAAGCGATTGTCTTACGAATTGATTCTCCGGGGGGCTCTTCATTAGCCTCTGATGTGATGTGGAGGGAGATCGAGTTGGCCAAAAAAGTGAAAC
>CANIYB010000148.1 GCA_947471105.1 Cytophagaceae bacterium | reverse complement strand
TTTGAAGGATAGTTTAAGTAGAAGTATAAATTATTTTACTAATTCTACCGTTGCTTATTTTCCGGAGTTGTTAAAGACTCATACCTTTACTCCTAAGCCACTTTATGCTAAATCAGTCAATGGAGATTCGATCAAATATGATACATTGCAATTTCATATGGGATTAGCTTTAGGTAAGGAATTGATGTCTAAATATACAGATAAGGCTATATCAGGAGGAGGCTCTTCATTTAGAGATTTTTTTAGAGGTTTTTATATACAGACGGTTGAAACTAAGAAAGCGGCTTTATTAAATTTCTCACCTGCTTATTCCAAAATGACTTTGCATTGGCATAATCCAGGCGATACCTTAAAGTATTATTTAAACTATTATTTCAGTTTATCGAATACCTATACGACTGAATTTAATGCTCGATTTAATCAAATTAAGTCTAAAAAAGGTGCTCTATTAGCTAATTTAGTTAAATCGGGAGATAAAATATCTTCACTTAAAACGAATAATACTACTTATGTTCAATCGGGAACTGGTATTGTGACAAAAATCGATTTACCTTATTTGACTAAATTGAAAGGTAATAACAACATTGCTGTAAATAAGGCAGAATTAGTTTTCCAAGGTGCGGATAATTTAGATTTAGCACAGACGATAGGCCAATTATCCTTAATTGAATCGGATGGTTCTAGTAGACCTTTGAGAAATACCTACGGACTTAAATACTTTGTTGCCGAAGGTGCTTCTGGAGTCCAAACAGCTAGTTATAATTCGAGTACCAACACCTATTCGTTTAATGTTACAACGATCATGCAAGCATTATTGACCGGGAATAAAGCCAATCTGGGTTTTTTATTGACTCCGGCCATCTCAGCGGATGCATCAGGGAATGCTAAAATATCGAGTGAAAGTGCCCGGTTTATTCCCCTTAATGCGTTGAAGGCTAAATTGAAGATTTATTATTCCTATATTGCCAAAGCAAAATAATCGATCAGTACATGTCCGGCCCCAATAATCCTTTGAGGGTAAGTTTAGTTCAATTCGAAATCGCTTGGGAAGATCCTCTGGCAAATTGTGCCCTATTAGAGGAAAAACTACAGCTTTTAATCAATCAAACCGATGTGGTGGTCCTGCCTGAAATGTTCAGCACGGGATTTAGTATGAATGATCAGGGGGCAGAAATAGGTCATGGTCCGGTCATCAAATGGCTTAAGTTAATGGCAAATCGGCTAAATGCTTTAGTCGTTGGGAGTATTAAATGCAAAGAAAATAATCAATTTTTCAATCGATTTGTTGCTCTCACACCCAATGGTGAAAAATTTTGCTATGATAAAAAGCATCTATTTAGGATGGGTGGCGAGGACCAGTTTTATACAGCGGGAAATGAAAGGCGTATTATTTCTTATAAAAATTGGAATATTGCGGCTTTTGTTTGTTACGATTTGCGATTTCCCGTGTGGTCACGTAACGTCGACTTATCTTATGACTTAGCTATTTATGTGGCCAATTGGCCTGCCGTTCGTGCCCATGCTTGGAATACATTGTTACGGGCACGTGCCATTGAAAATTTATCTTATGTGGTCGGAGTGAATCGAATAGGCCAGGATGGAAATGAAATTCAATACCAAGGTGATTCAGCTCTTATTTCTTATTTAGGCAATGATTTGTTGAATTTATCCAACAAAGATTCGATACGAACCCTTTCTATTTCAAAATCTGACTTGATGGAGTTTAGGGAAAAATTCCCTACGGATTTGGATGCGGATCATTTTGAACTAATTAATTAGTTTTATCCTTAAAGAAAGCTTCAAGCCCTCCAGGGTATTTTTTTGCTTCTTCTATGCTGCAATTAGCTTTCAATTTCCCTTTGTCGATTAACAGAACATGGTCACAGATGGCATTAACTTCTCCAAGCAAATGACTTGAGAACAAGATGGTCTTATCTTTTTTTAGCGCGACAATTAATGACCTAATCTCATCCATTTGATTCGGATCTAATCCACTGGTGGGTTCATCTAGAATTAAAATTTTAGGATCATGAAGGATCGCCTGGGCCAGGCCAACTCGTTGTTGGTATCCCTTCGAAATTTCTTTTATTTTCTTTTTTTGTTCTCTTTCTAAACCTACTAGCTCAATGACTTCTGTAATTCTTTTGGTTAATTCGGTCGAACTTATGCCATGAATTTTTCCAATAAAAGTTAAAAACTCTTTGATATACATTTCGGGGTATAATGGATTATTTTCTGCCAAATACCCGATTTGCTTTTTGATTTTTACCTCTTGTTTTTGTACATCCATTCCCAAAATTTTGGCTTCCCCGCTACTTGGAATTTCTAGCCCCATAAGGATCTTTAAGGTGGTAGATTTTCCAGCCCCGTTAGGGCCTAAAAACCCCGTTATTTGGCCCATTTTTAAGTCAAAACTTAGGTCACTGATAGCCACCGATTGACCAAAAGATTTACTTAGATGTAGGACTTCAATCGACATAAATTTCATGTTATTTATGTTGCAATTTAGGTAAAATAGGAACTAAATCTGCGTACCTTTGTGTTTTCGTTAAATTATAGCTTGATATATGAAGGAATTACCTATTCGATTGGACCGTATTGAAGACGCCATTCAGGATATTAAATTGGGTAAAATTATTATTGTTGCCGATGATGAAGATCGTGAGAATGAGGGGGATATGATATGTGCTTCAGAGGCAATAACTCCGGAATTAGTCAATTTTATGATTAAAGAGGCTAGGGGTCTCATGTGCGTTTCTTTAACAGAAGAGCGTTGTTTAGCGTTGGGATTGGAGATGATGGTTGATCAAAATACGACATCGCATGAAACACCATTTACCGTATCGGTCGATTTATTAGGCAATGGTTGTACGACTGGAATTTCTGCGGGGGATCGTTCAAAAACCATAAAAGCATTAGTGGATTTTAATACTAAGCCAACTGATTTGGGCCGGCCTGGTCATATATTTCCTTTAAAGAGTAAATCTGAGGGAGTATTAAGGCGGACAGGCCACACGGAGGCTTCGATGGATTTTGCTAAGTTAGCTGGATTTCAGCCTTCAGGTGTTTTGATTGAAGTGTTGAATGAGGATGGAAGTATGGCTCGTTTGCCAGATCTTAGAAAGATAGCGGATAAATTCGACATCAAATTAGTTACAATTAAAGATTTAATTGAATATAGATTAAATACGGAATCATTGATCACTCGGGAGATTGGTGTGAATATGCCAACCGAATGGGGCCAATTTGAATTAATTGCCTTCAAACAAAAAAATACGGGAGATACTCATTTGGCCTTAGTTAAGGGGGAATGGGATATAAATGAGCCGGTGATGGTACGTGTGCATAGCTCTTGTGTGACGGGAGATATTTTTGGTAGTTGTCGTTGTGATTGTGGTGATCAGTTGCACGCAGCCATGGGAATGGTCGAAAAAGAAGGCAAAGGTGTGATTTTATACATGTTCCAAGAGGGTCGTGGCATTGGATTATTAAACAAATTAAAGGCTTATAAATTACAAGAACTCGGTCGGGATACGGTTGAGGCAAATTTGGAATTAGGTTTTTCCATGGATGAGCGTGATTATGGTGTTGGGGCTCAAATTTTACGTGATTTGGGTGCTCATAAAATCAGGTTGATTTCGAATAATCCTAAAAAACGGGCTGGTCTATTAGGCTACGGCCTTGAAATAGTAGATTCGATTCCGATTGAGATTGCGCCCAACAAACATAATGAAAAGTACTTAGAGACGAAGCGGGATAAGATGGGACATTCGATTTTAAGCAAATAAGAAAAAACAAAAATCAAAAAGGCCGAAGAATATGTTCTTCGGCCTTTTTTTGTTGATCTATATCCACTCAAAATTAGAATGGTTTCACTCGTTCATTTTAATTGTTTCCTAGTATAATAGGCGTTCCTTTGCTACTTCCCATGATAATGACTTTGGTATTTGGGGATTTAGCTAGTTCTTTTTGAGCTATAATCGATTCGTATTGCAATTGTTTGTCGCTCAATCCCGTAGATAATATTTTTTGATAATCTGCGATTCCTTGTGCTTCCACTCGTTTTCTTTCCGCTTCTTGCTTTTCCTTTTGAAGGACAAATTGCATTTTTTGAGCATCCTGTTCCGCATTAATTTTAGATTCAATTGTTTGCTTCACTGAATTGGGTAAATTAATGTTTCTGATTAATAGCTGTTCCAAAACTAAACCACGTTTCTTGAAATTTTTCTCAATATCATTGTAAATCCTAGTTTGAAATTCATTTCTCTTTAAGGAATATAACGCTACTGCATCATAATAAACTGCATTGTCACGGATCATTGTTCTGGTAATAGGTCGCACAATTTTGTTTTTATAATCTTCGCCTATTTCCTTTAAAATTTTTGGGGCATCAGATGGTAAAATTCTAAACAATACCGTTAGGTCTACCACTACTTCTAAACCGTCCGCGGTAAGTACGCGAATGGCATCATCACCTGTTCGATCTCCTTCATCATGCACGGCGGACATCGTATAATTTTGAGTTTTTCCATCGAAAATATATACGTTAGCAATAGGGTTGACAAAATTCAATCCACTGGATAAGGTTTCTGGAACCACCTTACCGAAAACACTTTGTACACCAACTTCTCCCGCATCTATTTGCTTAACTGCGGAGGTTAATAAGCCAATTAAGGCAAATGCAATACCGACAATTTTGAATGTTGGGCTGTATTTAGAAAATACGAGATTGGGGCTACCAATACCTTGTCCTGCTAAGTAAAGGACAATTCCGACTATAATTAAAAACATGGTTATTGGGTTTAATGTGTTGAGATAATATAATAAACCAATTTACACATTTTTTTTGAATCACTCCATCTAATTAGTCAAGGGTATTTGTGTTTATTTTTAATAAAATATACCTAATTTTGAGCATGATTGAAATTAAAGGCATACACAAGGAATTTGAGGGAAGGGTCATTCTTGATGGCGTGAGTGGTGTATTCCAGCAAGGAATGACGAACATGGTGATTGGTGGTAGTGGTACGGGGAAAAGTGTTTTGTTGAAATGTATGATTGGAATTTTAACCCCTGAAAATGGCCAAGTACTTTACGATGGGAGAGACTTTGTGAATGCAGATCAGGAAACCATTAAGGCCATTCGTAGAGAGATGGGGGTTCTTTTTCAAGGCGGGGCACTTTTCGATTCAAAAACGGTTTTAGAGAACGTTCGATTCCCTTTAGATACACTTACATCGCAAGGCTTAGAAGAAAAAACGGAGCAGGCTATGTTGTGTTTGAAAAGGGTAGGTTTAGAGGCATCAGCGAATCAAATGCCTTCTGAAATTTCTGGAGGAATGAAAAAGCGGGTGGGTATCGCCAGAGCTATTGTCATGAATCCTAAATACCTTTTTTGCGATGAACCTAACTCCGGATTAGACCCATTGACGGCAGTCAAAATTGATCTTTTGATTCAGGAAATAACGGTTGAATATGGAATTACGACCATAGTGATTTCTCACGATATGAATTCTGTGATGAGAATGGGGCAATACATTATGTTTTTAAAAGATGGCAAAAAGATGTGGGAGGGAAATTCTACCAATATGATGTCAAATACGGTACCCGAATTGCAGGAATTTTTATCGACCAAATTAATTTAAAATGCCTAAATCCAATTCAGTTCCACAGGTGTTTGAAAATTATTCTTTAAAAGAATACAATACTTTTGGGATTGATGTCCAGGCTCACTATTTCACGATCATTTCGAGTTTGGAATCTTATGTGGCCTTACTAAAAACAGGCCAATATGCACATGTTCCCCATCTATTTTTAGGAGGCGGAAGTAATATTTTATGTACGAAGCCTATTGACGCACTGGTTGTCAAGAATGAAATAAAAGGCTTTGAAGTCATTCAAGAAGACGAAGACCACGTCATTTTACGAAGCGGTGCGGGGGAATCTTGGGACGACTTGGTAAGCTATGCCGTACAACATAACTGGTCCGGCATAGAGAATCTGGCCCTCATTCCAGGGACTGTTGGCGCCGCCCCTATGCAAAACATAGGTGCATATGGGGTTGAAATCAAAGATACATTTGATCATCTAGAGGCTTTGAATTTGCAGACTTTAGCTGTGGAACGATTTGAAAAATCTCAATGCCAGTTTGGCTATCGGGAAAGTTATTTTAAACATGAAGGGAAGGGTAAATACCTCATCTCGACGGTCTGTTTTAAATTAAGTAAAAAGCCCAATATTAAAACTTCCTATGGG
>CANIYB010000147.1 GCA_947471105.1 Cytophagaceae bacterium | reverse complement strand
TTGCCCGCATCGGGGTGAGAGATAATCCCAAAGGTTCTCCGTTTCGCTATTTCAGTTTCAATCTGACTCATTCGATATACATTATAAAATCAAGGTGCAAAAATACGCCAAAATCCATTGGATTAAAAATACGAAGCCAACATGTATTTACATTTTTAAAAACGAATCATAAACTGATAAATGAAAATATACGTGAATAAAAAAGGCGCAATTTCTTGCGCCTCCCTTTCTAAGATTTCTTGTTCAAATTACTATGCCCTCGACTATATGCGAAGTAAACAATAATGCCTAAAGTACCCCATATCAAAAATGAAAGCTTCGTTTCTGTACGCAATCCCCACATTAAATATAAATTACATAGAATTCCAGCGGTAGCTACAAAAGGCAAAAACTTCACTTTGAATGGTCGTTCGATATTCGGTTCGCGAACTCTCAACAACCAAACCGCACCACAGATCATGGCAAAAGCTAATAAGGTTCCCGAACTACACATTTCGGAAACTTTGTCAATAGGCGTTAACGCAGAAACAACAGAAACGATACCACCGACAAAAATAGTCGACTTCCATGGCGTCTTAAACTTGGGATGAATAGCCGCAAATAAACCTTTTGGCAATAATCCGTCCTTCGCCATGCCTAAGAAGATACGTGTTTGAGATAACATCATCACAAGCATTACTGAAGTCAGTCCGGCTGTTGCGGCAATGGTTACAATGTACATCGCGATAGGCAAACCAGCACCTTCAAAAGCAGAGGCAACCGGTGCTTTTAAATCCAAGGTATCATACTTAACCATTCCAGTTAATACCAATGAAACCAAAATATACAATAAAGTACAAATCAATAAAGAGGCAATAATAGCGAAGGGAACATCCTTAGTAGGATTAATGGCTTCACCTGCCTGTGTGGACACGGCATCAAAACCAATATAAGCAAAGAAAATAATGGACGCCGCAGTCACCACTCCATCAAATCCAAAGTGCGTTGCACCCTTTGCATCCACAACGGGATCTGGAATGAAGGGATGCCAATTGGCTGTATCCACGTAAAATGCACCCACGACAATCACAAAAATGACCGCCGCTACTTTCATAATTACGATCAAGTTATTGGTACTAGCCGCTTCTTTAATTCCTTTCACCAAAACCCAAGTAACCAACCATACGATAATGAAAGCAGGTAAATTAAAAGCAAAAGCAAAATCAGGAACTACTTGGCCCGCAGCCCGTAGTTTTTCAACTTTTTCAGCCGCAGTCACGGGATCATTCGTCAAATACAGTGGCAAACTTATATTGAATAGATGCAAGAGTTTTTCAAAATATCCACTCCAAGCAACGGCTACCGTTGTGGCACCCATCATATATTCTAGAATTAAATTCCAACCAATGAACCAGGCAAAAAATTCTCCCACTGTTCCATAAGAATAGGCATATGCACTTCCTTCCACAGGTAAAATGGATGCAAATTCAGCATAGCAAAGTGCGGCAAATGTACAAGCAGTACCCGCCATCACAAAGGCTAAAGCTAATGCTGGACCCGCCCAATCATGGGCTGCAATACCAGTCAAAGTGAAAATTCCTCCGCCAATAACGGCTCCAATTCCCAAAGATGTTAGCGCCCATTTACCAAGCACACGCTTTAATTGGCTGTTCTTAACATCCGCAGCATAGGCCTCTAAAGGCTTTTTTCTCCAAATACTATTGTTCATAGGTTATAAATTAGGTTGATGTAAATACTGGCAATCCTCTCAGATTGCCAGTATCATTTATTTTTTAGGTTTTGATGAGGTTCCAAGGTCTATCACGATAGGAGCTGCTACAAAAATAGAAGAATATGCTCCAAATACAACACCGATAAACATCGCGAACGAAAATCCTCTTAACACATCGCCACCAAATATCAATAACACAGTAACCACCAAAAATACAGTAGTCGCAGTCATCACCGTACGTGACATGGTATGGTTAATGGATTCATTAATGGTTTTGATCATTAAAGCCTTATTCCCTAAATCAGGATTCACGCCAATCTCCTCACGAATACGGTCAAATACAACCACAGTATCGTTAATTGAATATCCAATCACCGTCAAAATTGCCGCGATAAATACTTGGTCTATCTCCAATTCAAATCCAAATAAACGGGCTATTCCAACCATACCTAATACAACTAATGCATCATGCACCAAGGCCACAATTCCACCCAATGAATATTGCCATTTGCGGAAACGAATCAATATATAAATAAAGATCGCCACCAAAGCATATAAAATGGAAAGAAAAGATTGCGTTAAAATATCATCCGCCACGGTCGCACCTACTTTCGCCTCCGATACAATCACCGGAGAATTAGCTGCAAAATCTTTTAAGCCAGTTTCCAAAGCCGTTCTTGCGGTATTGTTGGCCGTGATCGATTCATCCTCCACTAAATACGAAGTAGTCACTTTCAATTTGCTAGCGCCATTAAATGTTTTTACTTCGACCCCTTTTCCACCAAAATTATCAGATAAAGCCTCTTTAACTTTACCAGCTTCTACCGGTTGTGCAAATTCAACTACATAGGAACGACCTCCTTTGAAGTCTACACCCAAATTAAATCCACCTTGCATGAATAATACAATGGCACCTGTGGCAATTAAACCCCATGAGAACCAATATGAATATTTACGTTTGCCAATAAAATCGAAATTCATTCCTTTGAATAAATCACGCGATATAAATGTCTCAAACGTCATATTCTTCTCTCTACCCGCCTTAATCGCACGGTTAGCCATCCATAAAATCAAGATATGAGAAATATAAACTGCCGTAAATACCGAAGTAATCAAACCGATACAAAGCGTTACTCCAAATCCTTTAACAGATCCAGAACCGAATATAATCAAGATTACTCCGATCAATACCGTGGTAATGTTACCATCCAAAATCGCACTTAATGCTTTCTCGTAACCAACATTAATCGCATCCAGTAAACCTTTTCCTTTATGTAATTCTTCACGAATACGCTCATTAATCAATACGTTTGCATCTACTGCCATACCTAAGGTTAACACAATACCCGCGATACCTGGCAAAGTCAATGCTGCTTGGATTTGTACCAACACACCCGCAATGAAAAATACGTTGAAAAATAAGGCCAAATTAGCCATCCAACCTGGGTTTCCATAATATCCGATCATGAATACGATCACTAATAGTAAGCCTAAAAGCATCGACATGTACCCTTGGTTAATGGATTCAACTCCTAAAGAAGGACCAATAAATGCATCTTCAACAATACGTGTTGGCGCTGGCAATTTACCCGCTTTCAACACATTCGCTAAATCTTTAGCCTCTTCCACGGTGAAACTTCCTGAGATCGAAGAACGTCCACCTGGAATTTCTCCATTAATCACCGGTGCAGAATATACGTAGCCATCTAATACAATAGCAATTCGGCGACCTACATTAGCCCCGGTTAAATTTTTCCAAATTCGAGCACCCGTTCCATTCATGGACATAGTCACTTCAGCGCGACCTGTTTGATCGAAATCTTGAGCGGCATCTGTAATCACATCTCCTTCTAATGGGGCCGATTGGCCTTCTGCCTTTTTCAAAGCTTCTAAGGTTAAAATCTCATCCCCATTGGTCGCTGGAATTCCTTTCGCAGCCCAAGCAAATGTTAGGTTTGCAGGAAAAAATGCACGCACATCTGCCCGGCGAAATAACGAATTTACACGTGCGGTATCTTTGCGATAAACCCCAATTCCATTTCCCATAGGCAAGAATAATTTGGTCAATGCGCTACCCGCACTCGTATCTGTCTTAGCTTTTCCTGAATCCTTAACAGCAGGCTTAGATAATTGGGATGCCAATGCATTGCTTGACGTATCTTTTACAGATGGAGTTGCAGCCGATGAAGCCACCGCAGGTTGCTTAGACTCTTGATCTAATAAGGCTCCTAAAGCATTTAATCCAGATCCATATTCGTTTACTTCATAACACTCGATAAACTCCAATTTTGCAGCGCCTGATAATAATTTACGTGCACGCTCTGGATTATCCACACCTGGTAATTCTACTTGGATTCTGTTAGAACCTGGAAGTCTTTGAATGTTTGGATTCGCTACCCCAAACTTATCAATACGTGCTTGAATAATTTTATATACACGATCAACAGCCCCGTCAATTTCAGCGTCTATGACCTTTTTAACCTCTGAATCAGAAGATGAAGAACTGATTTTTCCGCGATTCACTGAGTTCGCAAAAACAGATGCTAAGGTTTGATTTGGTGCAATTTTAGCAAAAGCATCATAAAACAAATCATTAAAAGATTTAGATGAATTCGCTTGAGCCGCATTTGCCTCAGACAAAGCCTTCTCAAAATTGGGATCATTACTTTTTCCAGACAATGCACGTAGAATTTCTACTGGAGAAACCTCTAAAACGGCATGTAAACCACCTTCTAAGTCCAATCCTTTATGAAGGGCATATTGGGTAACTTCTTGAAAGGTATATCCAATATAAACGGGTTGCTTCCATAAAGAATCAATGAAATGAAGTCTTTTTGCCGGGTCAAATTTCCCGTCTTTTGAGGTCGCATAAGCATTCGCTTGATCTCTTAATTGGTTCGCTTTCCATGTAAAGGAAAGGAAGAAAATACATAAAGCTGAAACAATGGTAGACAGCCAAATAATAGCACTTTTGTAACGCATGATATAAAAATTAAAAATTTGTAAATTATAAATTAAATAAACCTCCTAAATAAGGTTCATCAGGGTGCCAGAGTGGCGATAAATTGAGTTAATAAAATTCGCATGAATTGCGTACGATGTAGGATCGTAGGCAGTTTGAAATCATTGAGTGGTTGTATGCTGAAAAATGCTAACGGAGAAACAAAGTTCCAATCCGAAGGAAAATCCAACTGAAGGTTCGCAGCAGCTTGGTATACATTCTGAACGGCATATATTTTGACTTGCTTTGAGTCTGTTGATCGCTTTGAATGCGCTTTTTTCTCAGTCTTGAAATCAACCTTCTCAGCCGAAGTTAAGGAAATCGGCTTTGCCACGAGCCAAAAAAGCACGGGGATGAAGAGAATTAATTGAAATATTTTGACTTTATTTTGCATACTAGGAGGCAAAAATAGGACATTTTTTTTAGAATTCAATTTCTAATGTCCATAAGATTATAATTTGTAAATTTGCCGCTACAAAAATGCGAACATGTTCGAATATCAAGCACCTGAGTATATTCAGCACTTTATAAAAGAAGCCTTACAAGAGGATTTGGGGGATGGAGATCATACTTCATTAGCCACAGTACCTGCCTCCGCCACGGGTTCCGCTTCCTTATTAGTCAAAGATACGGGAGTGCTTGCGGGTGTGGAATTAGCTAAAGCCATTTTTAATTATGTCGACCCCAACTTAAACCTTACGTTTTTCAAACAAGATGGCGACTGGATCGAACCCGGAATGACGGTGTTGGAAGTTAGTGGCCTCTCTCAATCCATCCTGAAAGCGGAGCGTTTAGTCTTAAACTGCATGCAACGCATGTCTGGAATTGCCACTTATACGAGGTCATTGGTACAAATTATTCATGGAACTAAAGCCAAATTGCTCGATACGAGAAAAACGACACCCAATTTTAGGTTAGCCGAAAAATGGGCCTGTAAAATTGGAGGTTCCACGAATCATCGATATGGCTTATTTGACATGATTTTAATCAAAGACAATCACGTAGACTTTGCCGGAGGAATACCAGCAGCTTTAGAAAAAGCCTTTGCCTATAACCTCTTGCGCGACAAAAAATTAGCGATTGAAATCGAAGTACGAAACGAAAAGGAATTAGATGAAGTATTGGAAATCGGCGGAGTCCAACGCATTATGTTGGATAATTTCAGTCCAAGCCAATTAAGAGATGCCGTCCGAAAAATTAACGGTCGGTTTATCACCGAAGCATCGGGAGGAATTAATGAAACGACCCTGCGTGCCTATGCTGAAACAGGGGTTGATTTTATTTCAGTAGGAGCATTAACGCATCACATTAAAAGTTTAGACTTAAGCTTAAAAGCAAAATGAATTTAATTGACGAAGCAAATCAAGTAGGCTATATTGCACGCTCAACCCCAAAAGGCCAAGAGCTTATTGACGCAATTAAAGCCTTAAAAAAGGAAAAAAATGCAGTCATTCTAGCTCATTATTACGTAGATGGCGCGATCCAAGAGCTGGCTGATTACGTAGGCGATTCCTTGGGTCCTTCCCAAGCCGCAGAAAATACAGAGGCTGATTTAATTATATTTTGTGG
>CANIYB010000146.1 GCA_947471105.1 Cytophagaceae bacterium | reverse complement strand
ACTTTTGAAATTTTCTTTTGCCCATTCGATGTCATCTGAAAAAACGAACAATTCTAAGTTTGGATGCTTAGCTGCTATCATTTCAATCGCTCTTTGATAATAGTCGAGGTCTAATCCTCCATGAATTTTATGGTGAATTTTTCCAACCATTTCGATGCCATGTGTTCTTCTGATGTGTAATGAAACAGATGTGGCCTCCGACATTTTTTTCGAAATCAAGGCATTTTCATTTTGGAGAGGAGCTTTTAATTGGATGTCTTGTATGATTTCATCCCTCACATCGCTAAAATATTTTTCGCTTTGCCAATATCCATCTAGATAGGCATGCTTTTTTTTGACTTCTATGGAATCGTCATATTCAAGATTTTTCTCTGTAATTGATTGCCAATGACTTCTTTTTAGCCCTAATAAATAGTTTTTAATTTTTCCTTGCCAGTGTTTTTTTTCAATTTTCAAATTCTCCAAATCAATGGAAATCGAATCGTTTTTTAAAAGATTTTCTTGGATGTTGAACGGAGATAAATTGTAAATTCTTCCATAAGGATCATTTTTAAATCCATACTCCATTTCTAAGTACAATTTCTGATTTGTCTTAAGCGAAAGTTTTTTGCCAAAAGCATATTGGAATAATTGATTCCCTAAGCCGCCAAAAAGTTTAACTACAATCATACGTTTTGTCAAGAATAATATAAATTCAAAATTAGTTAAATAATTAAACTTGATTCAATTATTAATTTTTACGATTTTTTATTTAGCTTTAAAAGTTCAAATTCTAAACCTAATGAAAAAGAAAAAAATATTGGACTCCCGTCGGGAGTTTTTGAAATCAGCCTCCTTAGCTTCTGCAGGATTCATGATTGTTCCTCGCCACGTATTAGGCGGGAAAGGCTTTTTAGCACCTAGCGACAAATTAGTCGTAGCCGGAATCGGAGCGGGTGGAAAAGGTAAATCAGATTTAAAATATTTCTACGATAGCGGTAAAGCGGATATTGGTTATTTATGTGATGTAGATGATCGTATGGCTAAAGATTCAATCGCTGCTTATCCAAAAGCAAAATATTATAAAGATTGGCGTAAAATGATGGAAGTGGAATCGAAGAATTTCGATGCTGTTTCTGTTTCTACCCCGGATCATAACCACGCAGTTCAAGCGATGGCTGCCATGCAATTGGGCAAGCACGTATATGTGCAAAAACCAATGACTCACGATATTTTCGAGGCTCGTATGTTGACCCAAGCGGCTGCAAAATATAAAGTAGTGACTCAAATGGGTAACCAAGGTAGCTCTGGAGACGGGGTGCGCCAATTGGTTGAATGGTATGACGCAGACATTATTGGGGATGTTCATACGGTTCAAATTTGGACTAATCGACCTATTTGGCCACAAGGTATTCCTTGGCCTTCAACTAAGCCTGCAGTTCCTGCTGGATTAGATTGGGATTTATGGTTAGGTACTGCTCCTCAAAAAGATTATGTTGATAACTTGATACCAGGCTCATGGCGTGGTTGGTGGGATTATGGTACAGGCGCTTTAGGCGATTTAGGTTGCCACTTAATGGAAGCTCCTTTCCGTGTCTTAGGTTTGAAATACGCATCTGACGTTCAAGCGAGTGTAAGTAGTGTATTTACAGCTTTTGGTAAAAGAGGTGTATTCTTAGACTCTTGCCCTCCATCAAGTCATGCTACGTTGACTTTCCCTAAAACGGATCGCACAAAAGGACCTGTAACCATGCATTGGATGGATGGTGGAATTAAGCCAGAGCGTCCAGAAGAATTAGGACCGGACGAGATGTTTGGTGACGGTAATTCGGGTATCTTGTTTATTGGTACCAAAGGAAAAATGATGGCTAGTGAATATGCAGCTAATCCTCGTTTATTGCCTTTATCTAGAAATCAAGAAGTTAAAGTGCCTCGTAAATTGGAGCGTGTTCCTGGCAGTGCCGACGGACATTATGCGCAATGGGTGGAAGGCGCCATTGCTGGATACGGTAAAAAACAATTAAGTTCTCCATTTGATTTGGCAGGTCCTTTGACTGAGGCGATCTTAATGGCCAACTTAGCCATTCGTGTAGCTGATATGCCTTTCCCTCGTAAAACAGGAAACGGAATGCATTATCCAGGTTCAAACACGAAATTACTTTGGGATCAGCAAAATATGCGCGTGACCAACTTCGATGCGGCTAACCAATTTGTTAAGCGTCAATATCGTGCTGGTTGGGGTGAATTAACTCTTTAATCACATCCTTCTTTTTAAAAAGACCCGTAGCAATGCGGGTCTTTTTTTTGCTCAAAATTTATTAATCTCATCTGGTTTTAGGGATTTCCAATTTCAGTGGAACTATAAACTTGTATTAAACAAGAATAAACGTTAGCGCTGAAAGAAATTAATAGTCAACAATTTTTTCATTTCAACACGTGAAAATTAATATTTCTTTGTTGAGTTAAAATTTATCCTTAATTTAATATTTCAAAAACCTATTTACTTATAAAAATTATTCAAAATGTCCTCTAAAATAAAACTCGGACTGATCCTTATTGTAATCTCAGTTTTTACGATTAGTTTCTTTCAGCCACAGGCTCCTACCTTTTTATCAATTGATAAAAATACCAAGATCGCTTTAGTAGGCGGTAATTTAGGCTCTCGTATGATTAATTATGATCATTTTGAGACAGAATTACATCTTCGCTATCCTGAAAACAATTTGATGGTTCGCAACATGTGTGATGGGGGAGATACTCCAGGGTTCCGACCACACTCAGCTAGATTTGCACCTTGGGCTTTCCCAGGTGCAGAAAAATTCCAAACGGAATTTGCTAACCCTTCACAAAGCGAAGGCCATATCGAAACGCATGACCAATGGATGAGTCGTTTGAAAATGGATGTGGTGATCGGCTTTTTTGGATATAGCGAATCCTATGAGGGGAAAGCTAATATCGCAAATTACAAGGCTGAACTTGAGGCATTCATCAAGCATACCTTGGCACAAAAATACAATGATGTTTCAGCACCCCAATTGGCCATCGTGTCTCCTACGGCGTTTGAAGATTTAAGTGCAAAAATAGATTTACCAAATGGTACCTTGCAGAACGCAAATATTGCTTTATATGCGCAGGCGATGAAGGAAGTTTGTGAAAAGAATAATGTGTTGTTTATCAATGCTTTTGATGCATCTAAAAAATGGTATGCAGAATCTAAAGAAGATTTAACCATCGACGGGTTTCAATTGAACAATGCGGGGTACCAAAAATTAGCTTTATTATTGGCAGATCAAGTTTTTGGAAAGAAAAAACCCGCGATAGAATCTAAAAGAGCGGACGTATATGCGGCTGTGGCAGAGAAAAACTGGATGTGGCATACTGACTATAAAATTCCAAATGGGGTTCACGTATATGGTCGCCGTTACAATCCTTTTGGACCTGATAATTATCCTGCTGAAATTGAGAAAATTCGTCAAATGACGGATAATCGTGAGGCTGCGATCCAAGCATCGATTAAAGGTATGAAATATGATTTGGCTGCTGCAGATGCTAAGACACGTCCACTAGATCCTGTAAAAACCAATTTCAATCCGGATAAAAATGGTAGTTTGAAATATTTGTATGGACAAGAGGCTTTAAATGAGCTTAAAGTACCTTCAGGATATAAAATTGAACTGTTTGCTTCAGAAGAAGAATTCCCGAATTTAGCAAAACCAGTTCAAATGACTTTCGATAATAAAGGACGTCTTTGGGTGGTTTGTATGCCTTCTTATCCACATTATAAGCCGGGTGATGCTAAACCAAATGATAAAATCATTATTCTAGAAGACACTAACAATGACGGAAAAGCGGATAAGGAAACCGTTTTCGCAGAGGGTTTACACGTTCCCGTTGGGATGGAAATCACTGAGCATGGAGTTTTTGTTAGCCAAGGAACCAATTTGGTTTTATTGAAAGACACCAATGGCGATGACCATGCAGATTCGAAAGAAGTTATTTTAAGTGGTTTTGATGACCATGATACACACCATGAAATCTCGGCCTTTGTTACAGACGAATCAGGTGCGATTTACATGGGAGAAGGCGTGTTTTTACATACAAATGTGGAGACTCCTTATGGAACGGTACGTGCAACGAATGGAGGTTTCATGCGCTATAATCCGGCAAGACATCATTTAGAGCGGGTAGCTCAGTTGTCTATCCCAAATCCTTGGGGAATTGCCTTTGATAAATGGGGTCAAAACTTTTTTGCTGAAACCTCAGGTCCAGATATGCGTTGGATGATGCCTGGGTCAACGAAAAACAGGTATGGTCAAACAGGGCATAAGTCATTTACCTTGATTGAAGATAAACATTTAGTTCGTCCTACTTCAGGTTTAGAATTTGTTTCAAGTCGTCATTTTCCCGATAATGTTCAAGGCGATTTCTTAATTAATAATACGATTGGATTCTTAGGAATGAAGCAGCACCAATTGACAGATGATGGAACTGGATATAAATCCAAGCACCGCCAAGATTTAATTGTCAGTAGCGATCGTAATTTCAGACCTGTCGACATGGAATTTGCCCCTGATGGTTCCCTTTATTTAATTGACTGGCATAATATTTTGATTGGTCACATGCAACATAATGCCCGTGATCCATTGCGTGACCATACACATGGTCGTGTGTACCGAGTAACATATCCTTCAAGACCTTTAGTGACGCCAGCCAAAGTATATGGCGCATCGATCGATCAGTTATTAGATAATTTAAAATTACCTGAATACAGAACTAGATACCGCGTGCGCAGGGAACTTCGTGGACGTAAGGCAACTGAAGTTTTGCCTAAAATTACGGCTTGGGTTGCTCGTCTAGACAAAAATGAAGCTGATTATGAGCATCATGTGTTAGAGGCTCTTTGGGTTTCTTGGGGTTTAAATAAGGTGGACCAAAAATTATTAAATCAATTGCTTCAAGCAAAGGATTATCATGTTCGTGCGGCAGCCGTTCGTGTTTTGCGCTATACAGGTCACCAAGTGAAGAATCAAGCGGCTTTATTAGCTAAGGCTGTGGAAGACGAGCATGGCCGAGTTCGAATGGAGGCATTTGTGGCGGCTTCTTGGTTACCTAAAGAAACGGCTTTGCCTATTCTAGCTTTAGCAAAAAATCATCCATTAGATGCTTGGATGGATAAACCGTACGAAATAGCCGTCGCTCACGCGAGTGGTGTGAATGTGGTTAGAAAGAAAGAAGCTCCTTTGGTTTCAA
Source organism: Cytophagaceae bacterium (assembly GCA_947471105.1). GTDB lineage: Bacteria > Bacteroidota > Bacteroidia > Cytophagales > Spirosomataceae > Aquirufa. The sequence goes on along the minus strand of CANIYB010000146.1, from coordinate 1,087 downwards.
CTCTAAAAGGGAAAGATTTAGAATTGTTTACTGAGGGGCAAAAATGGTATGCCAAAGATGGATATTGCAATACTTGTCACCAGACCAATGGAAAAGGACTTCCTGCTTCAGGTTTTCCTCCGTTAGCTAATTCGATTTGGGTTACTGGAAACCAAGAGCGTTTGATCAAATTAGTGATCAAAGGAATTATGGGACCCTTGGAATTGAATGGAGTAAAATATGCGGGCCAAGTTCCAATGACTCCTTACGGTGGTTTAATGTCGGACAAGGATATCGCAGCAGTTCTCACCTATGTTCGAAATTCATTTGGCAATAAAGCATCGGCTATTGATCCTGAAAAAGTAAAGGAAATACGTGCTAAAATAGAATATAAGCATGATCTATATAATGCCAATATGTTATTGTCTGAACACCCTATCGAAAAATAATCATGAAAAAAATCATTCAGATTAGCCTTACCGCTATTTTTATTTTGTCGGCTTTCATGCCTACTTTTTCGCGTGAACATGGCCCATTAAAAGCTAAAAAGAAGCCCTTAGTGGTTTTTGTTTGTGGGGATCATGAATATTCAGGCGAGACGACACTTCCCTTATTAGCTGCTGTGTTAGAAAAGCAATATGGCTTCAGAACTAAGGTGTTAAAATCGTTTCCTGATCAAAATGCCGAGAAAGATATTCCAGGGTTAGAAGCATTAGCTGAAGCTGATTTGGCCGTATTTTTTCTTCGTTGGCGCCTACTTCCAGCCGACCAAGTAGCTCATATTGAAGCTTATTTGAAATCCGGTAAGCCTATTATGGGATTCAGAACCACGACTCACTCGTTTAATTATCCTAAAACAGATCCATTATTTCCTTATAATGGTTTTGCAGAAAGAGCTTTTGGCGCGCCTCCAGGTTGGGGTGGACCGGCTAAACACACACATTATGGCCACAACGCAAGTACAGATGCGACCGTCATTCCTGAGAAAGCAAAACATCCCATTTTAACCGGGGTGAATCCTGAATTCCATGTTAGGTCTTGGTTATATAGAGTTTTGCCTGATTATCCTGTTAAAGGAACCGAATGGTTGATCATGGGGAAAGCAGTT
>CANIYB010000145.1 GCA_947471105.1 Cytophagaceae bacterium | reverse complement strand
TCTTTTCCACGCGTGGCTTGAATGCGTTCGCCGGGTGTTTCATCGGACTCAATTAAAATGGATTGGTCTGGAATTCGGTCGAGCATGGATTTAGATTCCATTAATTCTCGGGCAAATTTCATTTGATTGGCGCCGGGTAAATCTAAGGCCATTTTCCAAGGGAAATGGGGGCCATTAATTCCGACACGCGTGGAATCAAACATTTGCCATACATCATGGCATCCATAGGTATGACCAAAAGCACCAGCAAATAAATCTAAATAGGCATATTTTCTGATGTCGTAGGCACTAGAGGTCCCCAAGTCTTTCGCATTAAAACAAACGGGATGATCTTCGTACATCGGTTCGCCGTCGATGATCGGCTTAAACGGAGCTTTGTTATATAAGGTTGATACTTTTAAATAATGCTCTTGATCTCGGCAATGGCCATTTTGAAACATATTGAAATCTAACCATTCACTTTGATGAAACCATTCGGCAGAGCCTAGGGCATTCGGCTGCGGATGAAAACTCATGAGCACCTTGTTGGGTCCACCGGCTCCTGCCGTAACTCCTTCGGCTAAGGCATTCCATATTTCAACTTGCTGGGCATTCTTGGGATTGCGATCCCCGCCCATGATCCAAATCAAATTGGTCTTTTTTTCAAAGCGCTGGCCGATCCATTTCCCATACGCATTTGCGTTTTTGGCATTGAAAATTTCTGGGCCTTTTCCCCAGGTCGACTTGTCCACTTTGTCGCCCCAGGTCGGAAGCATTGCAATGGTCAGGCCAAATTTGCCCGCAATAGTAATTAGACTATCTACGTGCGCAAAATATTTTTCATTGGGTTTTGTGGGGTCTAAATCGATGAGGGGCAAGTCACCATTGGCATTCGGCGTTTGCAAACCATCCAATTCCGCTAAGGCCACCGCTTGAATCACGGTAAATCCTTGCTCACTTCTTTTCTTGAAATAATAGGTGGCATCTTCTTTGGAAAGTCGATGAAAAAGTTCCCAGGCAGTATCTCCAAGCCAGAAAAATGGCTTGCCATCGCGTGTAATAAATCGACGATTTTCGCTTACTTGAAACTGCCCAAAAGTACTTGTGGACCAAGTTAAAATAAAAACAAAAACGAATAATAAGCGAATCATGTAAATCGATTTGGTTTGCAAATTTAGCTTGAATTTACACAATTTATAGAAAAATGAACTTTAATTTAGGAAGTTGAACCCTTGCAAATCAAATGTTTCCTCATGGGAGGATTGAAAAGCTAACCATTCCTTTTCAAATTGTTTTATCGCCGAGCCACTCATCTTTTTATGCAAACAAATATTTATGCCCAAATCGATATTGAGGTAAATACGAACCTCATCTAATTCAAATACAATGGTCCAGTCTTGTGATCGAATAAAAAAATTGGCTGGTAAAATCCAGGCTTGACTAGCATGTATTCGCGTGGGCATAACATATTTTTTTTCCGGATTAGGATTAAAATATAGCCCTGTTTCCCACGATTGATTCAGTGTTGTATTAATCATTGATTTATTATTTCTACTTAGTTGGCGGAATTAAAACACAATTTCATTTAAGGTGCATATTATAATAAAAAGCAATTCAATCTGTCCTTTCTTGTACCTAATCATCAAAAAGGCACAAAATAATCAAGCTATTAACAGATAAATAATAACAATTGTTATCAAATTTATTCGATTTATTAACACTGTTCATTATATTTGCGATGTAAATAAAAGCCATGGGGATTTTAGAAAGAAAGGAGAAGCAAAGGGAAGAAATCAGGAAAATGATTTTGGAGGCTTCCATGCAGTTATTTGTCAAGGAGGGATTTGAAAACGTTTCCATTCGGAAAATTGCAGATCTCATCGAATATAGCCCGACTACCCTGTACATTTATTTTAAGGACAAAAATGAAATCTTATTTCATCTCTGTGAGATGGGATTCGAGCGAATGATTGCATCTAATTTGGCGCTGGTACAAATTGAAAATCCGATTGACCGATTGTATTTATTGGGGGAGAACTACATCAATTTTGGTTTAGAGAATCCTGAATATTATGATTTGATGTTCATTCAAAATGCTCCCATGAAAACGATTAGAGAGCAAAATGTGGGTCATTGGCCCAACGGAGATGTCGCACTAGAAACCTTAAAACATATTATTCAAGAATGCATGGATAAGAAATTAATTCAATCTGGCGACGTGGCCACGATATCCATGGCCGTATGGGCGGTTGCCCATGGTCTGGTATCCTTAGCGATACGCCAACGATTAGAGCGATTAGTAGAACCCGACAAGGTGGTACAATCCATGCATGAATCGATCCGATGGATGATTAATACACTGAAAAAAGCCTAAGAAAATGAAGTTACTATTACCCTTATTGTTTTTGCTATTTCCATTTACCGTGGTCTTGGGCCAAAAGTCCATTTTGGATGAATACATCGAAATGGGTTTTCAGCAAAATATTGTACTCCAACAAAAATCTATTTCGGCGGAAAAGGCCCTTTTATCTTTGCAGTCTGCCCAAAGTCTATATCAGCCGACACTTGCTTTTCAAGGGGGCTATCAAACGGGTGAAGGGGGTCGAAGCATTTCATTTCCGGTAGGCGATATGCTTAATCCGGTATATGCCACGTTAAACCAGTTGACCAAAAGCTCCGCATTTCCGCAAATCAATAATGTAGAAACCAACTTCTTTCCTCGTAATTTCTACGATGTTAAATTGACCAGTGTCATGCCCATTTACAATCGGGACATCTCGATCAACAAAGAAATCCAAAGTCAATCATTGGGTATTCAAAAAGCGGATATCCAGATATACAAAAGGGAGTTAGCCAAAAACATTAAGATCGCTTATTTAAATTATTTGATGGCCCTCAAGGCGATTGGCATTTACCAAAATGGATTGCTTTTGGCTCAAGAAGGCAAAAAAATAAATGAAAAATTATTGGCCAATGGCAAAGGTCTACCCGCCTATATTCTGAGATCTGAAAATGAGATTGTGCAGTTGGGCGCCCAATTATCCGAAGCAGAAAAACAAGCAGAATCTGCTAAAATGTATTTCAATTTTCTCCTAAATCGCGAATTGCTATCGGAGATTAAAACGAATTATAATGAGCAGGAAGCGTTAGACATTTTGAAAAAAATGCTAGTCGCTGAGGTAGATCAAAGAGAAGAATTGAGCATGCTGAAACAGGCCATTTCGTTACAACAGTCGGTCGTAAAAATGAATGAAGGTTTTTATTTACCTAAATTAAATGGCTATTTAAACTTAGGTTCGCAATCGTCCAATTGGGATTTAAATCAAAAATCGACCTACTATTTATTGGGCATGCAATTAGATATCCCCATCTTTTCGGGCAAGCGAAATTTGAACAAAATAAAGCAGTCGGCGATGGATGTTGACATGGCGAAAAAATCACTTGACCTAACCAGCAAGCAAGTCAATCTCGCTCTACAAATTGCACAAAAAAACCTGACACAAACATGGGTTGCTTTCCGAGCAAGTCAGAAGCAAATTGAAGTGGCGAACACCTACCAGAAGTTGATCGACAAAGGATACAAAGAAGGAGTAAATACGTATATAGAAACCTTAGATGCGAGAAGTCAATGGACGAACGCCCATTTATTATTGAATTTAAATCAATTTAAAATATTAATTGCCGCAGCCCAAGTAGAACGTGAAGCGGCCACCTATCCTTTAAAAAATGACTAATATGAATCTGATAAAATACCTTTTTTCAAGCTTTGTTTTGATCTTTTTCCTATCCGCCTGTGCTAAGAAAAAAGTGGAAGAAGCCAACATGGCTACCGATGTGATCCCGGTTAAAGTCATTCAAATAAACCAAGAAGCGGTAGGTCAGTCGATTCATGCTTCCGGTGTTTTTACGACCGAAGATGAGACGTATTTAGGCTTTAAAATAGGGGGCATTATTCAAAATATTTTGGTTAAAGAAGGAGATGCGATCAAAGCGGGCCAATTACTAGCCACGCTAAATTTGACCGAAATAAAGTCTCAGGTCCAACAAGCACAGATTGGGGTTGAAAAAGCAGAACGTGATTTTAAGCGTGCGGGCAACTTATATAAAGATAGTGTGGCAACCTTGGAACAATTCCAAAACAGCAAAACAGCTTTAGATATGGCGAGGCAACAAATTTCAGTATTAAAATTCAATCAGAATTATGCGGAAATCAGGGCCTTGAAATCAGGGTATGTGTTAAAAAAATTAGCGAATGATGGACAAGTCGTAGGTCCGGGAACGCCCATCCTCATGGTCAATGGTGCTACGAATAATTGGGTATTAAAAGTGGGCCTAAGCGACCAAGACTGGGCATCCGTTTCTATCGGCGATCAAGCTACCGTTACCATTGACACTGAAAAAGATCAAAATTTCTCTGCCACGATTCGGGCAAAATCAGAAGGAGTGGATCCGATTACGGGCACCTTATGGGTTACGTTAAAAACAAATGGAATCCCTGCCAAAAAGATTGCTTTAGGGATTTTTGGGAAAGCGAATATCCAGCCTAAGAAAAAAACAAATGCTTGGGTTATTCCATTTGACGCAGTGGTAGAGGGAAATGAAAACGAAGGATTTATTTTCATCACCAAAGACGAAAAAACAGCTGAAAAAATACGCGTAAAAATCAGTGGAATCGCACATGGAAAAGTATATGTCACTCAAGGTCTAGAGGACATAAAAGGAATCATTACCAGTGGAAATGCCTATTTGAATGCCGGTTCGGCCATTAAAATAATTCGCTAAGTAGCATGAAAATATCAAATTACGCCGTAAAAAATTATCAATTTACCCTCATCATATTCTTAATGATTGTGGTGGTAGGTATCACGACGGTCCTGACGATGCCACGCGCGGAAGATCCTGAAATGAATGCACCGCAATTTCCTTTGATTGTCGTTTATCCAGGAACTAGTCCAGAAGATTTGGAGGAAATGGTGGTCAAGCCCATTGAAAAGAAATTGTTTGAATTAGACGATATAAAACGCATCAATACCACAGTCTCAGATGGAGTGGTGATTATGGGTATTTACTGCAATTATAGCGTGGATGTGGATGAAAAATATAGCGAACTGGTTCGAGAGATAAATAGTTTGAGTGCTGTGTTACCCAAAGATATCGTGAAAATTGACTTGCAAAAAGTCACTCCTACAGGTACGAACATTTTACAAATGGCACTCGTGTCAAACAATGCTTCACAGGATAAATTGAAAATCTATTCTGAGCAATTGCAGGAAGATTTAGAAAAAGTCACCGGCCTAAAGAAGATCGAAATCTCTGGTTTACCCGAACAATTTGTCAAAGTAGATTTGAATATCGAAAAAATGGCACAAATGATGATTTCAACAGAACGGGTATTTCAAGCCATTCAAAGTGAGATAGCGAATATTCCAGGAGGGAATTTAGTCGAAAACAATAAATCGTTTAACATCAAAACGAGTGGGCAATATCGGAACATTGAGGAAATTAAAAATACGGTTGTTTTCGCATATCAAGGAAAAAATGTGTTGCTGAAAGATGTGGCTTCTGTCTATTTTAGCTACGGGGCTAACAAGCATATTACTCGGCTCAATGGGAATCGTTGCGTGTTTGTATCTGCCGCGTTAAAGGGCAATGAAAATATCGCCAATACGCAAAAAGAATACCTTCCCATCATCGAGAATTTCAAAAAAACCTTGCCTTCCAACATCGATTTGGTTGTGCATTTTGATCAAGCATACAACGTGAATGAACGCTTAAGTGGCTTGTTCAAAGACTTTATGATTGCCATATTACTCGTCGCGATAACACTTCTGCCTTTGGGACTGCGAGCCTCATTGGTCGTGATGATCTCCATCCCACTATCCCTTGCGATTGGAATTATCATGTTGAATTTATTGGGCTATAGCCTAAACCAATTGAGTATTGTGGGTTTTGTGGTCGCCTTAGGATTATTAGTCGATGACAGTATAGTGGTCGTTGAAAATATCGAACGCTGGATGCGTGAAGGCCACACAAGGTTAGAAGCTACGTTAAAGGCCACAAACCAAATTGGCATGGCGGTTTTAGGCTGCACCATTACGTTAATTGTCGCCTTCATGCCCCTCGTATTCCTCCCAGATTCCTCTGGAGATTTTATCAGAAGTCTCCCCATGGCGGTCATTTCCTCCATTTTGGCTTCCTTATTAGTTTCCTTAACGGTCGTTCCATTTTTATCCAGTAGAATCTTAAAAAAACATGAGGGTCATCCGGATGGAAACATATTTTTAAGAGTCATCAAAAAACTCATATCAGGGAGTTATTCCAAATTGCTAGACGTCGCCATTAAAAAACCGGTCATCAC
>CANIYB010000144.1 GCA_947471105.1 Cytophagaceae bacterium | reverse complement strand
ATCGAAACGGTAAGCGGATCCGAGAATTTTTCCTCAATTTCTGATCGAATGAAAGATTTTTGGGTAAAAAAAGCGAAGAATTTGGCAAATCCGGCCAATATCTCTTTCGAGGAAATGTATTTTGAGCGGGCAGCTTTGTATGCTGAGTTTGGTAAAATTATTGTCGTGGGAATGGGATTTTTGTTTGTCAATAAACAAGGGGAGTTGTCATTGAAAGTTAAGACCATTGCCAATGCAGACGAAAAAGAGTTGCTAGTAGAGTTCATTGGCTTTATTAATAAGACATATAAATCTAGGGAGCTGACACTAGTGGCTCACAATGGAAAAGAATTTGATTTCCCTTATTTGTGCAGGAGAATGCTGGCGAATCGGCTTGAAATCCCCAAATCATTGCAATTGCAAGGCAAGAAGCCTTGGGAGATTATACACCAAGATACGATGGAAATGTGGAAGTTTGGTGATCGGAGATCTTATAGTTCATTGGAATTATTGGCCGAATTAATGGGAATAGAGGGCGCAAAAATAGACCTATCTGGAGACCGCGTAAATCACGTTTTCTATAAGGAAAAGGATTTAGATCGAATAGCGGCTTATTGTGGAGATGATGTTATTATTGTGGCCCAACTATACCTAAGGTTTCATTTCTTACGCATTGTTGAGCCACAGAATATAGAAAAGCTATAATTCCTATAGTATTTTAGCCGGATTTCCGAAGACGCGCTTCCCAGCAGGTATATTTTCTATCACAACGCTCCCCGCTCCTACGGTTGATCCTTTGCCAACGGTCAAGCTTCCTACGATCGTTGAGCCGATACCTACAAATACATTTTTGTCAATTTTGGCACCTTTGCCGATAGTGGTTCCAGCGCCAATTTGAGAGAACTCTTCGATGATTACACCCGTTTCAAGCGTTACGCCTGGGCCAATGATGACATTGTCGGATATTTTAGTTTCTGGTGATATGATGGAGCCCGCGCCTATATAAATTCCATAAGACAAACTCTTTACATTAGCGATTAATGCGTTCGGATGAATGGCATTGACCGGTTTTGTTTTTCTATCTTCTTCGATGGTCTCAATCATCTTCTTTCTTTCAATAGGGTTTTCTAGGGCGACAAATACACCACAGGTTTTGCCAATTAAATCCCAATAGGTGTTTTCTTCTGTGTTCCCCAATACGGGAATTTCTCCTATTTCTGTACCTTGCTTTTTGGGATCATCGTCTAAAAAACCATAGATAATTACATTGTTGATTTGTAATATGTGAGCTACTTCTATGGCAAATGGATTTACGCCAATAATAATTATGGGTAATGAAGTCATTTGGATTGGTTTATTTTATTTGTGTAATCGGTTAAATTAAAAGCAATTTGATTGTTAAATGTCATTTGCAAGGAGCTATAATTCTTTCCTTTTTCAAGGGTCTCGTGGTCGTTTAATTGATAGTTGCTTGCATCAATTTCAGTGAGTCCCGAGTAAATGCTAAGGTCTCCAATTTCCTCTAGCGTCCAGCTAAATTTAATTTTGCCATTGACATATTCTTCGCAAATATTGAGACCCATATCGGCCCTGATGGTTTTGTTTAGAGGCGCATGGATTAGTTTAATATCAAAAATATTTCTCTCGTTCGTCAGTAAGGATTCATAGGTTGAGATTTCTTCGGTTTTCCATTCTTCGGTGGCTATCGCGTAGAAGGCATCCAACAATAAACAAGCATTCGTTTTGCGTAGTGATTGTTTTTCTAGGTCCCATCCAGCCCCACCAGATTCTAGCAGTATGAGTCCAAATCCCTGTGATTGAAAATAATCACCGAATGCCCTTGCATTATATTCATCGGTCCATTTGGCAATTTTATTTGGGTAAATTTCTTTAACAATTTTAGTTAATTTATTGGCTAGTTTTCCTGCCCTTAACCGAGAATCTGTCCATGTTCCGGACTCGTCTCCTGTGGTTGCCAGTAAGGCTATGTGAGTTTGATGCGTAGTATTTCCTACCGAGTATAATCGATGTTGGTCATGTAAATTAAAGGAGAACAATGGATTAATTTGATGTGCCCAGTCGTGCAAAATTTTAGCTTCAGGCGAGTATAATTTACCCGCATCTCTATTCATATCTATGCCTAATGCGGTTTCCCTTGTCCATCTTTCGGCCCCGTCAGCGTTTAATCTTGGAATAACAAATAAGGTAATTTTCTGATGTAATTTTTCCCTAAATTCGATCAAATCACCTCCTTTTTGAGATAAAAAAAGAAAAATATCAGCTAAAGCCATGGTAGCCGTCGCTTCATCCCCATGCATTTGTGACCACGCGCAAATATGTATGGGGCCTACGCCAAATTTTACTTGGTGAATCGGTTTTCCTTCATATGTTTGGCCTATTTCCGAAACGTCTAATAAAGGGCTTTGCTTCCATTCATCTAGTAAACTTAGCCACAGTTCATAGGAGAAAGCTCGTTCTTTAATTCGAGGCTCCTTGAATGAATCGTAAGAGTTTTCAACATTCTTATACATTATTGATAGGGTGTTTTGGGTATCCAGTTGGCGACCTTTTGAGATTTATATAAACCCGTATTTCCAGATAAGTACATAACTAAACAAGTTACGATTAAGTAACAAGCCCAAGCGGAAGGACCAAAAAGTTCAACGCCTAAGCACAATCCAGTGATTGGGGTTTTTGTTAAACCGCAGTACAAAGATACAAATCCGATGGCAGCTAAAAATGCATGGGGCAATTGGATCCATTCAGAAAGGGATGAACTTGCATGCGACCCAATCAAAAATAATGGGGTTGCCTCCCCTCCTTTAAAACCTAAAGCAAGGCTTAAGGTAGTTGCCAATAATTTCGATCCGGCAAATTCTATATTGGAATATGCTTCTTGGAATGGCTGCAATAAAAATTCCGATCCCAAGCCGATACTCGTTTTGAAAGTAGGAATTTGAAACAAGATGAACAGGATTAACCCCGAAATGAGTCCTTTGAGAATCGTTTGTTTAGGCAATTGGCCAAGCAGTTTTGAAATATTCGATTCTAGGCGCTTATAAAGTAGGCCAATTATACCTAAAAATAGGCCTATACATATCAATTTAGCCCAAAATAGCATTGAAATTTGGGGTAAAAAAACAAGGGGATAAAATAGATGTTTTGTACCCCAAACGTGTAAACTGATGAAATTCGCTAAAAAAGAAGTGGATGCGCATGCAATGAGCGAACGCCAATGAATTTTTCCAACCGTCCCGATTTCAAGTCCAAAAAACCAACCCGCCAGCGGTGTTCCAAATACAGCGGAAAATCCGGCGGCCATTCCAGCTCGAATCCAAATCGATTTTTCTTGCGATGAGCAGTTCAATTTTTGCAAAGCTATTTGGGCTACATTCCCCCCGAACAAAACCGCGGTTCCTTCCCTTCCTACTGAAGCGCCGACCAAATGACTTAACCAAGTACTGGCAATGGCATAGATTCCCGTAATTCCTGCTTGGGGAGCAATTTGTAATGAGGGATCATTTAATTGTTCCACTAGATTATTTGCGTTCGAATGAATAAACTTAAAGGGATATGTTTTTATGACATGAAAAAAGATTCCGACCAAAGGAAGCCCATATAAAAGCCAAGGTGCTTCCCCACGAATCCATGCGATTTGTTCTAATCCCCAAAGAAATAGGGACGATATGGATCCTACTAGAATGGAAATGCTTACTAAAATCCCCAACCTTGTAATCAGATAGATAGGTTTTAATTCCACAGGGTAAAAATTTGTTTCAAAGGTAAGAATATTATTTTCCCTACCTTTGCAAAGTTAAACAAAGCCAATTCTGATGAGTGAATTTTTACGTTTGGGATTGAATCCACAATTACAACGCGCTTGCGATGTGGTTGGATATTCTTTACCAACTCCCATTCAGGAGAAGGCAATTCCTTTATTATTGCAGGGTCACGACGTGTTGGGAATAGCTCAAACGGGAACCGGTAAGACGGCGGCGTATGCTTTGCCGATTTTAATGCGATGCAAATACATGCAAGGGAGCTTACCAAGAGCCCTTATTTTAGCTCCAACTCGTGAACTTGTCATGCAAATTCACGAAGTGATGGTGGGTTTGGCACAGTTTACCGACTTAAGAATTTTAGCTCTTTATGGAGGCTTAGGTCCTAAAACGCAAATCCAAACGCTAGAAGCCGGGGTCGATATTTTAGTTTCAACCCCCGGTCGGTTTTTAGAATTATACCGCAAAGAAGCTATAGGGACGAAAGATCTCAAATACCTGATATTAGACGAGGCAGACAAAATGATGGACATGGGATTTATGCCACAGATTCGTCAAATTTTAGAGAAAATACCTTATAAAAAGCGTCAAAATGGATTGTTTTCGGCAACTTTTCCCGAGAAAGTGGAAAACCTTTCCCATGAATTTTTAGAATTTCCGCATAAAATTGAAGTTACACCTCAGGCTACTCCGGCAAGTCAAGTCACGCAATTTGTTTATGAAGCGCAAAACGTTCAAACCAAATTGAACGCACTTGCACATTTCTTGCAAAACCCTGAATTTGAGAGAGTTATGATATTTTGTAGAAGCAAAGATATCGTAAATCAGGTGGAAAAATATTTAAGTTTTAGAGTAGTTCCCGTGGATCAAATTCGGGTGATACATTCCAATAAAGGTCAAAATACACGTATAAATGCGATGCAGCAATTTCGCGAAGGTAGCATTCGAGTTTTAGTTACGACGGATGTGGCGTCCCGCGGAATCGATATTCCTAAGGTTTCACATGTAATAAATTTTGACGTACCATTAATCTATGAGGATTATGTGCATCGGATTGGGAGGACAGGAAGAGCCGAGCAGGTAGGAGAGTCCATTACATTTATCACCTTAGCCGAGACCTATCATTGGCATAAAATAGAAGAAATAATTCAGCAAAAAATAGATATTTCATCTTTGCCAAATGACATAAAAGTGGAAGAGACGCCATTTTTAGAACATCAGGATATGTTGAGGTCGGTTGACGAGCAGCGAAAAAGAGAGGATCCTGATTTTAAAGGAGCCTTTCATGATAAAAAATGGGTCATTAAGGCAAGGGCCAACGGAAATAAAGCTGCGTTGAAAGGATTAGGCAAAAATGGATTAACGCGTAGTGGGGCAGTTGCCCAGGGCGTTAAAACCGGTCCTAAAGCAAATGGAAAGACCGCTGGCAAACCAGGACCGAAGGGGCCAGATCGAAATAATCGACCCGGAAGAAATTCAAAATATAAGACTGCTGCACCAGGAAATAAAAAGAAACGATAGATTTGTGATATGAAAATAGTAAAATTAATCATGTTGTTGATGTTTGTGTCAACCCTAACTTGGGCTCAAAAACCCGTTAAATACCAAGTATTATTTGGAAATAAAGCGCTGCCGCAAAAAGATAAGTTGGAGTTAGACCAATTTATATCCAGTTGCGATGCAAGTTTTGCTTCCAGAAAAGAAGCGGCTAATTTCTTTGCTGAACGCGCTTGGGAGTTTGTTGCCTCAGGCAAATTGGATACAGCGACTTATCGATTTAACCTGGTAAATGCCTTGGACACGTCAAGCATTGATGCGTATTGGGGTTTAGGAGTTATTACATTTCAGAAAAAGGATTATCCTTTGGCGAAACAATTATTGGCAAAAGGATTAATTTCGGATCCAACTCAGGCGCTCATGCGCGTGGACTATGCCATTGTACTTTTGAGTTGCTATTTAGATGGTAAAGATTGTGGAACTTTGGCAGAAGCGGATGCGGAGTTGGCCCAGTCTTTGAAAGACGAACCCAAGAACGCTAATGGGTGGATGAAAAGGAGCCAAGTAGCTTTTTATCAAGAAAAGTATGAACTCGCGTGGACCTATTTTCACGAATGTAGGACATTGGATATATTGCAAATGGACTTGAATTTTGGTAGCCAATTGGCCGAAAAAATGCCAGATCCTAAAGGAATTTTTAAATAATGAGCGATGGGATTCCGTTCTTTTTTTGCTAAACCCTTTGCTAAACGAGTTGTCAAAAAACATCGTTTAAGTCATCAAAATGCGTTAGAGAGACAGGATTTTTGGCTATCGCAACATTTAAAAAAAGCCGAAAATACGATATTTGGGCAGGCTTTTACATTCGCCAAAATCAGAAATTATCTAGAATTTAAATCAATCGTTCCAATCGCGGAATATGAGGATTTAAAATCGTATATCGACGAGATGGTCAAGGGGGCGGAAAATATTTTATGGCCAGGAAAGCCCGCTTACTTTGGTAAAACATCGGGCACCACTTCTGGGGTAAAATACATTCCCATTTCTAAAGAGTCCATGCCATTTCATATTCAAGGAGCACGAGATGCGCTATTGCACTATGTT
>CANIYB010000143.1 GCA_947471105.1 Cytophagaceae bacterium | reverse complement strand
TTCAAATTATGATGCATCGCTTCATTTGTCTTTGCTTATTCGTGGTGGCTAGCTTGTCGGTTCAAGCGCAAAATATCCGTGTGGGTGCCGCCGTTCGCGTCATCACTCCTGATCCCCTTTTGCCCGTGTCGGGTGGAATAGGCGTACCACATCCAGTGAAGGAAAAGCGTGGCGATTTGTTTGCCCGAGCGATGGTCTTTGAACAAGGAATTACTCGTTTTGCGATCGTCAATGTCGATAATTTAGGTTGGACTTCTATCTTAGGCAACCGCTCTCGTGCCCTTATTAAAGGCATCGCTCCTGAGAATATTTTGATCGGTGCCACACATACGCATAGCGCCCCAGATGCCTATGGCTTTCCAGATATGTCGGGTAAGTCTTATGCGGATTTAAAATATTTGGATTGGTGCGTGAAGCAAATTGCCGATGCGGTCAATGAGGCATCTGCTAATCTCCAACCAGCGTCTCTAAAAGTAGCCATGGACGAAGCAAAAGGAAAAATAGCCTATAACTATTATGCTCCTGCGCTTTATGATCCTCGTTGCGGTGTCATTCAAGCCATTGCTACTTCAGGTCCTCGTACCGGAAAACCGATCGCGACTTTAGTTAATTATGCCGTTCATCCAGAGGTCTTAGGAAACAGCCGAGGAATTTTGAGTCCCGATATGATTGGGCCATTATATCAAAAAATTGAATCTACGATTGGTGGTGTCGCCTTATTTATGAATGGCGCTCAGGGTGGAATGGTTACTGCAGATACCCGATTGGAATATGGGAAGGAAGGCCAAGGGCAGAAAGAAGCCAATACCTGGGAAGAATGCATTCGAATCGGAGAGCTTTTAGCGGACGAAGCGATGCGTATTGTGGCGGCTGCTCCCCTACTTGTGAACCCAGCCATTTATTGCACCTCACGAAAATTAGAATTGCCCATCGATTCTGAAATCATGCGGTATATTTTGAAAAAATCTCCTTTAAAATATGAGGGAGGAAAAGAGAATTATGTGACGACCCAGCTCAATCTTTTGAATATTGGGCCCGCGCAAATATTAACCGTTCCTGGCGAGGCTTTGCCTAATGTGGGCTATTATGTTAAAAGAAACATGAATACCAAAATGCCATTTCTATTTGGGTTGACCAATGACGCCTTTGGGTATATGTTGGCCAAAGTAGATTTCAATTCCTTCAAACGATATGAATATGTTTCGCGGACTTCCCTAGGTGAAATGACCGCAGAAATTTATATGGAACAAGCCCTTAAATTAGTGAAGGAAAGCCCTAAACCTCAGAATTAAAAAATCACTAAACCTATTTACAATATGAATCATCGCTTCAATGTATTGGCCATTTTTTGCCTACTAAGTTTCCAAATATTCGCCCAAACAGAGAAAACCTATGCGGAAAGATTAGGATTTCCAAAAGGAAAAAAGGTATTGATTTTCCACGTGGATGATTGTGGAATGTCTTATTCTTCGAATCAAGGCGCCTATAAATCGATGGAGCAGGGTGTAGCTACTTCTTGTAGTATTATGATGCCATGCCCTTGGGCCGCTAGCTTTATTCATTATTTGCAGAAAAATAATCCTAAAGCAGACGCTGGATTGCATTTGACCCTGACTTCCGAATGGAACGATTATCGGTGGCCTGCGCTGGCTGGGTTCCAACAAGTTCCCGGTTTGAGCGATGGAGATGGATGCTTATACCATAGCGTGGAGCAGGTGATTAAAAATGCGAGTCCAGATGAAGTGGAAAAAGAAATTAGAGCGCAAGTAGAACGTGCCAAACGATTAGGTTGGTCGCCTTCCCACATCGATTCTCACATGGGAACTCTATTTGCCTACCCTCCATTTTTGGAACGATACGTGAAAGTGGGCATTGAATTAGGAATCCCGGTGATGTTTCCCGGTGGCAATAATAAAATGATGATTGAGTCCATGAACTTGCCTCTTATCAAAAAAATGAAAGCGGAGGGAACTTGGAAAGAGGGCACAAAACTAGAAGCTAAACGATATGGTCTGACCGACTTATTTGGCGAAGCTAGTAAAATGGGAGAGAAACTTTGGAATGCAGGACTTCCTGTCTTGGATGACTTACATACGTTTAGTGGCGATTGGAAGCCTGCAGGAAATCCTACAGCTGAAGAATGGGGGAAATACAAGGCCCAACAGTGGATTGAAACGATTAAAAATATGAACCCAGGTGTGGCCATGATGATTGTTCATAGCAGCGATATTACGGAAGAATTTAAATATGTTTCGGGTTCAGGGGGTTCTCGCTTAGCCGATATGAATTCCATGATGAATCCTGATTTAAGGGCTTATATTGAAAAAGAAGGAATCATTTTGACGACTTTCCGTGAGTTATTGGAACGCCGTAAAAAAGTCAAATAAGATGCGAAGATTATTCGTTTTATTAATGGCCTTAGCGGTACCTTTTTTTGCCTTAACACAAAAATCTGCTAGTCCTGTCGTGGAATCGATGCTCATTTTTCCTGGACAGGAAAAGCATGTGCATGGAAGTAGTATGGTGGCTTTGCCGAATGGCGATCTTTTGTCTGTTTGGTTTTATGGCAATGGCGAACGAAATTCAGACGATGTGAAATTGATGGGTGCCCGATTACAAAAAGGCGCAAAGGCATGGAGCGAACCCTTTTTAATGGCCGATACGCCTAACCTTCCGGATTGCAATCCCGTATTATTTTTAAATCAAAGCGGTAAATTGTTTTTAGTCTGGATTGCGGTGCAATCGAACCGATGGGAACAATCCATTTTGCGCGTAAAAACGACGACTAATTATGCGAAAGCCGGCGCACCTGTATGGGAATGGCAAGACAATATCCTGTTGAAAATGGATGACCGTTTTGCTAAAGAAATTGCCACAAAACTTAAGGCTTTGCCTAGTCATGCGATTGGTTGGGCTGGCTATGCCCCCAAATACGACGAGATGATTAACACAGCTGCGCTAGACCCGATGAAGCGAAATTTGGGTTGGATGACTCGAATCAAACCCTTGCTAATAGGTGAAAACCGAATCGTTTTACCCTTATATTCAGACGGATTTAACCTATCCATTATGGCCATTTCAGATGACCAAGGGGTCACATGGCATCCTAGTTTACCTGTGGTCGGTCGTGGTCCGATTCAGCCTGCTTTGGTCCGTAAAAAAAATGGAAATATCATGGCATTTATGCGGGATAGTGGAGATGATCCTCCTCGCGTTCATATCAGCGAATCGACGGATTTAGGGGAGACCTGGACTCCCACCATCAAATCCGAAATCCCCAATACGGCCAGCGTAGAATTACTCGTTTTAAAAGATGGCCGTTTGGCATTCTTAGGAAATGACATCACAGATGGGCGTTATCGGTTTCAATTATATCTTTCAGAAGATGAGGGCAAAACATGGAAATGGAAAATTCCCATTGAAGATGTAGAACCCGGAAAGGGAAGTTTTTCTTATCCCTCATTCATTCAAACCCCAGATGGGATGTTGCGCATGACGTATTCATCACATGTAGGTACAGATCAAAAATCAATTAAATATGTGGTCCTTGACCCCTCAAAAATCAACTAGATGAAAAAAAGTATCTCTGTGTTTTTGCTGTTTTTAAGTGTGGGTGTTTATGGGCAAAAAAAATCAACTCAGCCCGTGTATGTAGACAAAGCCTACATGCAAGATTATAGCGTAAAATACTATATAAAAGATAGTCAGGTTGCGTTGAAATCTGCCTTTGCCGACCGCAACGGCGCCATTAAAATATTTACTTCGGCGGGATTAATGCTACCACATGATGGCCAATTTTTATACCCCGGGGTTTTAATGGCCGACAAGCGAAACCGGACCAGTGCCCCTAAAAAAATTCAAAGCTTATTGGCCCATGAAAACCAATTTGTTTTTGTCGATGACAAAGCTATTTTCAGCCATGCTTGGGCCGGAACTCTTTATTCCACACATGAATTACCAGGAGCTAATTTGGCCGCTGGTGGAAATGATTTTACGTTTTTAATCTCTGATGGATCGTCCTTGCATTTGGTCAAAAAATCAAAGACACTCTTTAAAGTGAATGTAGCTGACCAAGTTTTGGCCATCAACTTTGATAAAAGCACAGGTTATTTTTGGGTACTTGCTTCTAAAGGTTTGCATCGTTTTGATGCGGCTACGGGCCAATTATCTTTATGGGTTTCTGGAAATAATTTGACGGCATTTGACGTCAAAGGAAATGACGCCGTTGTGGGTAGCAGTGAAGGATTTTTCAAAGTGGATTTGGCTGCGAAAAAGGCGGGGGTACTCCAACAAAAAATTCCGGTGAAATCCATTACAGCCGTCAAGATCTTAGGGGATAAAATATGGTTTGGTTCTACTAACGGAGCATTTGCTTTACGCAAGGATGGGAAGTTTGATTATTACCAAGGGGAGCGCTGGCTTCCTAGTAATGCCGTGACATCGATTAGCGAAGGGCCCAAACATTCCGTATTAGTTTTAACGAAAGCGGGCTTGGGTCAAATTTGTTTTAAGTCGATGACCTTGCATGAAAAGGCGATGTACTATGAGGCTCAAGTACGTGACCGACATATTCGAAATGGCTTTAATGCACATTTGGATAACATGGATCATGGGAATATTACGACCGGATATTTGTCGGATTCTGACAACGACGGCCTATGGACTTCCATGTATTTGGGCGGAGAGATTTTTAGGTATGCAGTGACCAAAGAAGCGGATGCCTTAGCGAATGTACGCGAGGCTTTTGAGTCGATGGAAAGATTGTATACGGTTAATCCGGTACCGGGTTTTCCTGCACGTTCCTTTGAGAGACGTGGTTTTATTTCACAGCTTTCAGATCCCGAGCGCTGGCAGCATTCTCCGGAGCCCGAGTGGGACTGGAAATCTACCACTTCATCAGATGAAGTGATTGGGCATATTTTTGCCTTTGGCGCTTTGGCAGAATTAGTGGATGTCCCTGATTTACAAAAACGTTCCATCGTTTTGATTGACACGCTGATGTCACATATCATTAAAAATAATTGGTATTTAATTGACTACAATGGCAAGCCTACCTTGTGGGGGCGTTGGAATCCAGAGTATGTGAATGGCTTCCCGACGAACATTGGGGATCGCAAACTGAATTCATCCAATATTGTGGCCATGTTGCAGACGGCTTATCGGTTTACAAAAAAACCAATTTACAAACAGAAGGCTTTTGAGCTCATGCAAAAGCATGGATATTATGAGAATCTGATGCGTCCTATTGACCAAATCGGCCATGCACCCGATAGCGCTGATCCACATGCAAAAAATTTGTCGGACGGCTGGAATCATTCGGATGATGAAATGTATTTTGTGGGGTATTGGGGCTTATATCGCTATGCATTGAATGATACTTTGCGTGCTGGGTTTAAAAAATCCATCATCGATCATTGGGAAATAGAAAGGCCTGAAAAAGAAGGTGCTTGGAATATTTTTACGGCATTAACGGGCACGGCCAAATTTGATTTAGATGAGGCGGCGTGGTATTTGAGGGAACATCCCATGGACTTAGTCGAATGGTCCATTCAAAATAGCCATCGGGGAGATATTGAAAAATTAGCCCCTAATTTTAGAGATCAAAAAACGAAAGAGGTTTTGCCTCCAGATGAGCGACCTGTCCAACGGCATAATGGAAATATGTTTAATATGGACCGTAATGGCGGCAATGGAAATGCGGAGCATAGTGCGGGAGATATTTGGTTATTGCCTTATTGGATGGGAAGATATTTAAAGGTAATTAGTGCACCGGTATCAGGAAAATAATTATTTTAGTCTTTTCATTAAAAGATGATCAGTATTTGGGTGTTCATTAGTGTAGCCATTGTTTTATTGGTGCTGTTCATTTCAGTACTAAAGCTACAGCCATTTATATCCTTTTTACTCGTTTCCCTAGGCTTAGGCTTAGCGAGTGGATTAACTACGGGGGATACGATTGCAGCGATCCAAAAAGGAATTGGCGGCACTTTAGGTTCGATTATTCCCATCATTATTTTGGGAGCGATGATTGGCAAAATGGTCGCTAAAAGTCAGGCAACTACGGTAATTGCCGACTGGCTAGTGGATGTCTTAGGGCATAAAAACTTGCCATTTGCCTTTATGATCATTGGCTTTATTGTGGGCCTTCCCCTTTTTTATTCGGTGGCGTTTTTGCTGATGGCCCCTTTGGTTTTATCCACGGCACAGCGGCATCATTTACCGGTGGTTTATTTGGGCATTCCCATGCTCGCCTCTTTGTCCATCACGCAAGGATTTTTACCTCCGCATCCAGCGCCTTATTATTTGGTCACACATTTGCCAGGTGCTGACATGGGCATTACCTTGGGATTAGGAATCGTGA
>CANIYB010000142.1 GCA_947471105.1 Cytophagaceae bacterium | reverse complement strand
TGCACGTGTAGGAATCCATTGGACTTTAACATGCGTTTTGCCATTCCACTGCGGCTTCCAGAACGGCAACAAGTTACAATAACTTGTTCTTTCTTTAATTTGTTCATTTGTGAGGTTAGATTTTGCAATGGAAAATTAAGTGCCCCTTTGATGTGTCCATCGTTAAATTCTGCAGGCGATCGAACATCAAGAACAATAGCACCATGGGCTATAAGTTCTTTTACATTTACTTTTTCACCTAAGCCCAATAAACTTTTTATTAATGCGATCATCTTTGTTTTATTTAGACACAAATCTACGGAGTCGATCATTTGGAATTCGTGACTTTTGTCCGAAAGGTCAATAAAATGGAGACCTTGGTACTGATTATTATACGATCCTTCCGACGGCCGACAATCGTATCTTTATTAATTTTTATGGGTCTATTTGCAAGCTAAAGAAATCATTTGGCGCGGTTCTGTATTGAAAATCTTCTGTGTTGAATCGTTCATTCCCATTTGCTTTCATAATTTTTATATGTTAGTTTTAAAAAAAATCAAACGATGAAAAAACTAATATTAACTTCAATCGTTGGCCTGTTTATTTCTGTTTCGGCCTTCGCACAAAAAACACATAAAGTAGTAATGCAAATCAATACCGCTGATACCACTGTTTGGCATGGTGTCATGCGAAATATTGCGAATATGCAAGTCGCTTTGGGTAATAATACTCAAATTGAGGTCGTTGCTCATGGTTCTGGTATTGGTTTACTCATTGCTTCCAAGACAACCCAACAAGCTAAAATTGCTGAATTGGCCGCGATGGGTGTCAAGTTTGTGGCTTGTGAAAATACCATTCGTGAACGTAAAATTGATAAGGCTACCATTTTGTCACAATCTGGATTTGTACCCTCAGGCGTTTCAGAAGTTATCTTAAAGCAAGAAGAGGGCTGGGCCTATTTGAAATATTAATTAGTTGTGAGTTTTCCTAATCAAAAATTGTTCCAAAGGCTATCCACATTTTTATATGGATCCCTGTTGTTGTTATTTGCCATTTTAGGCCTGTTGGTTTTTGATCAGCGGTCCATTGGCACAGAACGATCAACCGATTCCGTTCAAGTTTTTGTAGCCCCAGACACCAATTTCAACCATGTTTGGACGGCACCTTCCGATTGGCGTTTGATGTATTTGGATTCAAGTGAGAGAGATTTAGTCAAATATGGCCGAGAATTAATAGCGCATACTTCCGAATATTTAGGTCCCAAGGGTTCAGTATTGCATATGTCCAATGGGATGAATTGTCAGAATTGCCATTTGAATGCGGGAACCCAACCTTGGGGAAATAATTATTTTGCTGTGCAATCGACCTATCCGAAATTCAGAGCCCGTTCGGGTACCAAGGAAAATCAAATTAAGCGCGTCAATGATTGCTTCCAACGGAGTTTAAATGGGAAGCCATTAGATTCTACCGGCAGAGAGATGCGTGCCATTTTGGCTTATATTAAATGGCTTGGAAATGACGTGGAGAAAGATAAGATTCCTAGAGGTTCAGGTATATATAAATTGAAAGGAATGAAAAGGGCCTGCGATCCAGCGAAAGGTCTAGAAGTGTATATGGCCAAATGTCAGTCTTGTCATCAAGGGGATGGGGGAGGCTTATTGGCCGAAAATGGCAAATCTTACACCTATCCACCTTTATGGGGTAAAAATAGCTATAATCATGGGGCTGGTTTGTTTCGAATTTCGAATTTTGCGGGTTACGTGAAATACAATATGCCGCAAGGTACAACCTACGAAAAGCCGGTGTTAACGGATGAGGAAGCTTGGGATGTGGCCGCTTTTGTGAATTCCATGCCTAGGCCAAGCAAAGATTTGTCTATGGATTGGCCTAAAATTGCCAAAAAACCTTTTGATCATCCATTTGGACCCTATGT
Source organism: Cytophagaceae bacterium (assembly GCA_947471105.1). Taxonomy (GTDB): domain Bacteria; phylum Bacteroidota; class Bacteroidia; order Cytophagales; family Spirosomataceae; genus Aquirufa. Next base: position 4,491 of record CANIYB010000142.1, on the reverse strand, counting down.
GGATCCTTTCTCAGAGGAACAACATAAGTTTGGACCCTATAAGCCGATCAAAGATTGGTACGCCAAAAATTAAAAGCTTAGGTCCTAAAATCAGGGATGTCTTTCGATTATTGATTGATATTGTTGACCATTCTAATGGGAACAATTTCTATTTTCATAAAAGGGTAATAGGGCAAAATGGAAAGTTTTGAGTGCACATCATTGGAATCTGCCGCGACAATTACCATGTAAATCCCAGACATGTCAAGTTTAATATAGGTTTCTATTATGGTTCCATTTTGCTCCAGCTCTTTCACTAGTTCCTGCTCCCTCGGGAGTAATTTAATTCTTGTTTCACTGTCCAATCCTTCTAATTGGATATTAATCATAAATTTCCCCATTATTTTAATCTTTTTTGCGTAAAAAAATATCTAATAAAATAGCCAATTAAATCACTATTTGTTCAATCAATGATCCTATTTAATCGATGAATTGGCTAAGTTTTTATGGTAATAAATATAGGAAATGGCTAATATCCCAAATACAACGAGTGGAAAAAATGTTTGCCCATTGATGCCGTCAACGGCCCCATGACTAATGGCAGCAAATAAAAAGTCGAAGGCAAAACCTGCATAAGCCCATTCTTTAATCCGAGCAGGAACCTTAGGTATTACGATGGCTAAAACACCAGCTACTTTGAAAAATACTAATGCATTTCCAAAATACTCAGGATATCCTAAATGTCTAATTCCCTCTTTGGCGAGTTCGGTTTGTGAGGTTAATGCTGGCATTAGGCCTTCAAATAAGGCTATAATGATCGTCGATGTCCAGAAAATTATTTGTTCTTTTTTCATTTTTTATTAATTAACAGATTTATTAATGAGGCAATTGATCTCTAAATTTTCCATAGACCCATGTGCCTAAGATTGCGCTTAATATGACAACGATTACAGCTAGGGAACCGGAACCTAATTGGGCAAATAATGGTCCAGGGCATGCGCCAGTAATGGCCCAACCCAAACCGAATAGTAATCCTCCATAAATTTGACCTAGATTGAATTTCTTACTTGAAAAAGTAATGTCTTCCCCATGAATGGTTTTTATCTTTAGTTTTTTGATTAAAAACACCGAAATAGCTCCTACCACCACGGCCGTTCCTATCACGCCATACATGTGAAAACTTTGGAGTTTAAACATTTCTTGAATCCTAAACCATGAAATAATCTCAGCTTTAATGAACACAATTCCAAAAATCACTCCCACCGCAGCATATTTAAAATTATACCACCACGGATGAACCAATTCAGACTCATTGATACACATGGTGTCTAGTGAGCGTACTTCGAAATCCGTTTCCTCTTGTTTCGTTTTCATCTTTATAAGGCTAAAATATAAGGTAAAATTAAATTAGTCATCAAAAATCCTCCGATCATAAAGCAGATGGTAGCCACTAAAGAAGGCCATTGCAAATCACTGAGTCCCATAATCGCATGTCCTGAAGTACATCCCCCAGCATATCGAGTACCAAATCCCACTAGAAATCCTCCTCCTACCATCATGATCAATCCGCGAAGTGTGAATAATTGGTCAAAAGAAAATAATTGAACAGGTACTAAACCAGAAAAATCAGTAATCCCGAATTGAGTTAAATCCTTTGCCAAATCTGGATGTATAATGACTGGATCGGGTGAGCTTAGGTATTGGGTTGAAATGATTCCGCCCACTAAAATCCCCCCGATGAAAAATAAATTCCAAGATTCTTTCTTCCAATCATAGTTGAAAAATGGGATGTTGCTCGGAAAACATGCCGCACACATATGCCTCAAATTAGCCGAAATTCCAAAATGCTTATTGCCCAAAATTAATAGGGTAGGGACAATGAGTCCAATAATTGTACCTGCCACATACCATGGCCATGGTTGAGTTATTGTTTCGATCATTATTTGGTAAGTTTTAATTTAGGTAATAGGTAAAAAATAGGTATTAGGTAAAATTTAATAGGTATTAGATGGTATTAGGTAACAGGTAAATTTAATTTATTTTAACGAATTACAACAAAGTCGTCGGGCAAATATATTCAGACAATTTGAATTTCTCGGATTCTTTAATGGCTTTAAATCCTCCCTGAACGTCGATTAAATTCTCGTAGCCTCTTGCTCTTAGCGTCGAAATAAATATCATTGATCGGTACCCGCTAGCACAATGCACAAAATATGTTTTATCTTTTTTGATTTTGAGCATACTTTCATTGATGAAATCTAGGGGTGCATTTTCTACATCAACAATATGCTCTGAAAGGTATTCGCTATTTTTTCTTACATCGATTATTTCCCCTTCACCCGATTGGGCCCGGTTCAAAGTCTCCTCCACAGAAATGGATTCGATTTGATCTAACTCTTTGCCTGCAGCCTTCCAAGCCGCAATACCTCCCTTTAAATAACCAATCGTGAAATCGTAGCCTACTCGTGCCAATCGGGTTATGACTTCTTCTTCGCGTCCTTCCTCTGTCACCAACAAGATTTCCTGCTTGATATCTGGAATCATGGCGCCTACCCAGGGTGCGAAAGAACCATCTATGGCAATGTTAATTGAATTGGGTACGAATCCTGCTGCAAACGTTTGGGCATTTCTAGTATCTAAAATTAAAGCAGAAGTTTCATTGGCCGCCGCTTCAAAAGCTGCAGGAGAAAGGGCATGTTGCCCCCGCTCCAAAACCTTATCGATCGAATCATACCCTTGAATATTCATCAATACATTTAAAGGAAAATAGGCTGGTGGGGCAACTAAACCTGTTAATACCTCTTTTTTGAATTGTTCTCTGCTTAGTGCGGGGTTCAAGGCATAATTGGTTTTCTTTTGATTTCCTAAGCTGTCCGTCGTCTCTTTACTCATATTTTTTCCACAAGCAGAACCCGCTCCATGCGCTGGATAAACGATGATATCGTCGGCTAAAGGCATGATTTTATTTTGTAAAGAGTCATAAAGAAATCCGGCCAACATATCTTCTGTTAAATCTGCGGATACTTTTTGAGCTAAATCGGGCCTTCCCACATCACCTATAAATAAGGTATCCCCTGAAAATAAGCTTGTCGCTTTCCCATCTGGATCAATCAATAAAAAGCAAGTTGATTCCATGGTATGACCTGGTGTATGAATGACACGAATTTTTGCATTTCCTAATGGAAATTCTTGTCCATCTGTGGCAGAAATACAATCAAATTCACAGGCAGCATTGGGTCCATAAACAATTGGAGCCCCAGTTTTTGCTGATAAATCGATGTGACCTGAAACAAAATCTGCATGAAAATGCGTTTCAAACACGTATTTAATCTTCGCATGATTTCTTTTTGCCTTCTCAATATAGGGTTGTACCTCACGTAGGGGATCTATAATGGCCGCTTCCCCATTGTTCTCAATGTAATAAGCACCCTGTGCTAAACATCCTGTGTAAATTTGCTCTACTTTCATGGCTTTAAATTTTAAAATTATTTAATGGGAAAGGCTACTTGTTGGACCAGGATATAAACTCCCATAATCAAAACAAACCAACCAAATCCCACTTTAAGCTTATTTCCATCTACTTTTTTACTCACAATGTCTCCAAAGAAAATACCTATAATGGCTAATCCCGTAACAGTTAATAATAATTTCCAATCGATGATTTGATGACCTAAATCTCCAGTGAAACCAATTAATGATTTGGCGGCAATGATTAATAATGAAGTACCAATGGCCTGCTTCATGGATAGTTTTGACAGCATGACAAGCGCTGGAATAATCAGAAAGCCACCCCCTGCGCCGACTAAGCCAGTTAAAATACCTACGATAGCCCCTTCCAATAGAATCATGGGATAGTTGAATACCTGAATTTCTTCTATCTGATTACCAACTTTTTCACATTCTTCGCTTTTATCTCGGATCATGGAGATGGATGCAGCCACCATTAAAATCGCAAATAAGACCATCATTAAAATGGACTTAGTTACGATGAAATCTCCTACACTAAATACTTCATTAGGAATGAGTGGAACGATGAATTTTCTCGTGGCAAAGACGGATATGATGGATGGAATCCCAAAAATGATTGCCGTCTTTAGATTAACTAAACCTTGTTTGTATTTTGGGACGGCACCGACTAGACTGCTTGCGCCCACGATAAATAACGAATAGGCCGTAGCTAAAACAGGATTTACGCCGAACAGATACACTAAAACAGGGACTGTTAAAATGGATCCGCCACCGCCAATTAAACCTAAGGATAAGCCAATAAGTAAAGAGGCAAAATAGCCTAAAATCTCCATTTTCTTTTTTTTTGTTGGGACAAATTTAGATCAAATTCCCATGCTAATTAGTGACTTTTATCACAGTCCTTTTAAGTCGATGATTTCAATTTGATTTTTATGCATTTTAATGTGGCCTTTCTCCGCTAGTTTCTTAATTAGCCTTGAAATAACCTCCCTTGATGAGTTAAGTTCATGGGCAATTTCGGTAAAGGAGGCCTTTAGAACATTC
>CANIYB010000141.1 GCA_947471105.1 Cytophagaceae bacterium | reverse complement strand
GGACCAAGGAATTGGTAAAATAATACGGGAGTTAAAAGCCAATGGAACCTTTGATAATACCGTTATTTTCTTCCTTTCAGATAATGGCGCCTGCCATGAAATATTAGACGAACGTTCATCCAAAGATTTAGGACAAGATAAATACAATGCTTCATTGACTACGAAAATTGGCGCCCCAGGAAGCTACACCACCTATGGAAAAGAATGGGCCTATGCTAGCAATACGCCTTTTCGGATGTACAAACATTGGATGCACGAGGGTGGTATTTCCACGCCTTTAATTATTTCGTACCCAACCGGAATTAAAAAAAGCTTTCAAAGTGACCAAGTGGGACATATCATGGATATTTTCCCGACCATCATGGACTTAACAAAAACGAAAACAACAAAGGCCGTCGAGGGCAAAAGCCTAGTGCCCATATTTAAACAAAGTAAAAGGGAGTCTCAGCCGTATATTGCTTGGGAGCATTTTGGGAATAGAGCCATTCGAGAAGGGGATTGGAAACTGGTTTGGGACGATGAGGTGAAAGAGTGGGAATTGTACAATGTGAGATTAGACCGAATTGAAACAAATAATTTGATCAAAAAAAATCCCGAAAAATTTCAACACCTTTTGGCTAAATACTCCGAGTGGGCCGTAAAAATGCAAGTCAAATGAAATTAAAAATTTCTTTCTTATTTCTCTTTTTATTAATTCATTCCTTTGGATTTTCTGTAGCTCCTAGGGAGATTTATACCAAAGAACGCATGGCTAAAACCATCGCCATAGCGGATAAAAATTTAGCTCAAAAACCCATTACCGTTACCGCCACACAATGTCCGCGATCAGCCGGAGGCCTTAATGATTTTTATTCGGAAGGCGATTATTGGTGGCCAGACCCTGCAAATCCAAATGGACCCTATATCCAAAGAGACGGAGAGACTAATCCTGAAAATTTTGTGGCACACCGATTAGCCATGATACGTTTCAGTGAAATTGTTGGTTCATTAGCTTCTGCCTATACATTCACCGGAAAAGCTCAATATGCCAAAGCGGCTATTCCGCATTTTAAGGCTTGGTTTGTGGACCCATCCACGCGCATGAACCCTTCCCTATTATATGCTCAGGCAATTAAAGGAAAAGCAACGGGGCGCGGCATTGGAATTATTGATACCATCCATTTTTTGGAAGTGGTCAAAGCCATGGAAGCCTTAAAAAGCCAAATAGTCCCAGAAGACTATGCCGCATTTGTCGCCTGGTTTAAGGAATACGTATTATGGATGACGACGCATCCTTATGGAATAGCTGAAAGAGATGCGTTAAACAACCATGGAACTTGTTGGGCCCTCCAAGTAGCCGTATTTGCATCCTTCACTGGCAACGCCTCACTGATCGATTTTTGTAGAAAACGCTATCGAACTAATTTTATTCCAGACCAAATGGCAGCCGATGGATCATTTCCGCTCGAATTAAAACGGACTAAGCCCTACGGCTATTCTATATTTAATTTAGATATCATGAGTTCACTAGCCCATGTGTTGAATATGTGGGACTGGCAAATGCCTGATGGCCGGTCGATCAAAAAAGGCGTTTCTTATCTATTTCCATTCGTTAAAGATAAAAGCCTGTGGACTTATCCAGCGGATGTCATGTATTTCGATCAGTGGCCTATCGCGCAAAGTTTTCTCTATTTTTCTGCGATTCATGGAGATGATAACAGCTTGGCCTTATGGAAAAAACTGGATAATTTCCCTACGAACCAAGAAGTCATCCGAAATTTCCCGATTCGAAATCCTATTTTATGGAACCAAAAACCCTTTTAATTTAGGGTAAAATAAGGTGAATTTCATATTTGATTCCTCGGTCCGCAAGAATGATCACATTGCCGGAATCATCGATGTCGGTTGGCTTAAAACTAGCCACCAATTCTTTATCTATTTTGTCAAAAACGATGTGGATAACTTGGCAACCTTGAATATCCACCGTAGTTAAAAACTCATGATTGATTTTAGGCTGGCCTTTTTGCTCAACCTTGATCATTGCCTTAAAGGGGCCATCTTCAAATGTGCAGCCAAAATTCGGAGCTTTATATTCGATGGTTTTTTTTGTTTGGGCAGAGGCATCCAAACAAACACCCATAAAAAAAATGACACATAAGCCCTTGATCAAATAATTTGACAGATAAATCAGCGGGCCTATTTTTAAATTAATTTTCATTATTGACCAAAGCTCTTGTTCGGATTAGCACCCAACACATACGTGATCTTTCCGCCTTTAATTAGGTCAGGATGTGAAATCCAAGATTTTATCGGCTTGCCATTGAAACTCGCTTGCTGGATATACATATTGTCCTTAGAATTGTTTTTAGTCTCTATTGAAATTGTTTTTCCCGGATAAAAATCGGGGTTAAGTTTGATTTCAATTTTATCAAAAATAGGGCTGCTTAAATCGTAATAGGGCGTTTGAGCCACACCACCATCCATGCTAAATATGCCTATTTTCATCAAAACGGCTAATGAACCCATGAGTCCCTGGTCCTCATCCCCACTATATCCATAATTGGGCGATAGGCCTGAATACACTTTTTCGATGACCTTACGGGTCCATTTTTGGGTCAACCAAGGAGCCCCGATTTGATTGAAAATATAGCTAGTCTGAATGGAAGGCTGATTCCCAAAGTTTAAATACACTCGGCGATTTTCCTCCTCCGTTTCTTTATCATGAGATTTTCCACTGACAAAATCATGCACAGATGCTTTTTCAAACGACTCATTTAATTTTGCCACTGCTTTATCTTTTCCTCCCATCAAGTTGGCCAATCCTTTTAAATCATGTGGGACAAACCAAGTCCATTGGGCTGCATTTCCTTCTTCCCAACCATGGTCATAGCGTAGAATGTCTACCGATTTCTCCCAATTCCCATCTAGATTTTTGATCCACATCCAACCTATTTCTGGATTCCAAATATTTTTATAATTCTGTGAACGTTTCATAAACAATTGATAGTCATCTGTTTTTCCTAGGGCCTTTGACATTTGGGCTAAAGAAAAATCCTGATAGGCATATTCAAGGGTTTGTGCAGATCCATCCATATGAAAACCATATCGAATAGGACTGAGGGGATGAGGGACATAGCCGCGCTCCATGTAATATTCAATGCCGCCACCTTTAAAAGTCTTGTGCTCATACCCTGCCTTGCTCATCATTCCCCCCGGGAAATGATTTTTGCGCATTCCTTCGTAGGCCTTTTGTATATCAAAACCGCGAATCCCTTTTTGGTAAGCACTCACAATAAAAGGAGTCGAAGACGCTCCCGTCATTACATACGTATAATTTCCACCCGCAGGACCCCTCGGAATTAAGCCTCCGTCATCATACATCATTAACATCGAATTAATAAATGATTCGGTCACCTCAGGATACACTAAATGCCACAAGGTATTTATCGTCCATTGGGCCCCCCACATCGCATCAAAATTATGGTGATTAAATTTCGGTTGGCCATTAGCCTTTAACGGAATTTGACCCGCACGTGGCTTATCCCCCGTCATATCCAAATATTTTCCATTCACATCACTCACGATACGTCGCCCTTGCAACGCATGAAACAAGTCCGTATAAAATCTTTTCTTTGCCACTTCGTCTTTCCCTTCCACCTGAATACGGCCTAGCCATTCATTCCATTCGGACTTGCTTTCTTCCGCGACACGGTCAAAATCCCAATGAGGGATTTCCGTTTTCATATTTAACCCTGCTTGCTCCGTACTCACATATGAGATGGCAACCTTCATCAAACGCTCTTCATTTTTGGCCGTTGAGAAGCTCACATAAACCCCTATTTTCTCCCCTTCAATTTCATTTGAAAAAGCCTCCAATTTACCTTTTCTCCAGGCAGCAATTTTAGTAAATGGCTTATCAAATTCCACGACAAAATAAACAGGCAAAATCTTTGGTCGGCGTACCGCAGGCGACATGATGGCATAGCCTTCAATTCGACGATCTCCTACCTGCTTGACATATGCACTTTGAGTATCGGATGGTCCTAAAAAGGTAGCAAAATCGAATAATATTTGGCTTTGCTCAGCCTTTGGATAGGTGTATTTGTGAAATCCCACTCGGGTCGTAGCGGTCAATTGAGCTTTTATCTTATACGAATCCAAATAGACTTCATGGTATCCAGGTTTGGCAATTTCCTTGGCATGCGAAAACGTGGATCCGTATAGACCTGAACCTAATTGGCCTTTAAAATCCCCTGTGGTAGGTAACACAGGTATCCCCGATAATTGCCAACCGTGAATGTGGCTAAAGCATTTAATGCTATCTGATTTATATCGATATCCAGCGCCCCAGTCACTTTGAACGCCATTGTCAGGACTTAGGTTGACCATACCAAAAGGCCGACTCGTCGAGTTAAAGAAAAACCAACGAGAATTAGCAGAATCTAAAAATGGATCCACCAAATCAGATGGAGAGAATTTATCATGGCTAACGACACTTACTTTTTTCGCTAAATCTGAATAAGAAAGATCTTTAAAAGCTTTAGAACCTTCCATCAAGATTTCTTCTGTATCAGCCCAATGAATTTCAGCAATTTGCTGGTATGGCCACACCTTATCTTTTTTGATGTAAGGGATTAAAAAGTCCAAGCACTTCTTAATTGTCGCACCTTCGGGTGTTTGATAATGCCATAGATCAACATTCAATTTTTGAGCAAATTCCGCTAAATAAAAGAAGCCTCGAAGATTCATTAACGAATAGCCGAAAGACTTAGTTCTGGCTAATTCATGCGGTTGTGATCCGTCGGGCTTCAACTGCGAAGCCATTCGGGATTTGGTGATTTCTAGTTGGCGCTTCGCCAACTCATTTTGGCCCAAAAACATGGCGAAATTGATAACTTGTACATCATAATACGTTCCATGGTTATTATGTTCATCAGCCTCGTCTTTGCCAATGGGACTTTCAATCAGCCAAGTCAGAAAATCTTTAAACCAGATTTTCAATGCTTGATGATCGGATTTATGCCAATGCGTAGACGCTTGTAATTTCTCTGCAGCGTCCGTAATTTTAATCAGAAATCGGGTTTCAATGATACCAATTCCCCGACCAGTATTTATGCCAGGAATTCCTTGACTAAAATTTAAATTGGGATTCTGTTTGGTTTTGGGATCGATGAACCAAGTCTTGATTAATTGAGATGCGAAGGACGCATATTTTTCATTATGGGTCTTTTGGAATGCCTGTGTCAATAATTCGACATCGTCAATCAGTTCATCCATTTCATCCGAATCAGTGATTCCTTTTATTTCAGGATTTTTAATGCCATCTTTTCTAATGTAAGGTTTTCCATCTGGTTTGCTAGGGTCTGGCCACCAATAAGGCCCTTGGCTCATATAATCATGCTTGTCGCCACTAGGTGGGATTTGTGTTTTATGCATAACCGTATAAAGCTTATGAATTGCAATGATACGATCGGCCTTTTTAATCAACTCGGAATTATCTTTTGCCCCAAGCGAAATGAACGACAAAGGAAAGAATAAGAGTAGTAAATATTTTTTCATATAAGTAAATTGGGTAAACTTGAAAGCAAATTAATGATGATTTATACTGAAATAAAATTATTGGCTAATTAATTCGAAAAACATTAAAAAATTAAATCAGCTTTCAAAATCAAAACACAATCTTTAAATTTAAACTCAATAAAAAGCATCTGTTGCCATAAACCTAGCTTCATGAAAATCTTTAAAATTCTTATTTTTCTAATGGGAGTTTATCCCATTTCCGCACAAAGCCCGAGCGCTTTTAAGAAAGAAATAAAAATAGAACTGAATGAGATTTTATCATACTGGGAAAAGAATAGTGTGGACGTCGAGAAAGGTGGATTCTACGGAGCTGTTGACGTGAATAATGTACCTAATGCGCAGGCCGACAAAGGTCTAATATTGAACAGCAGAGTTCTTTGGACATTCTCAGCTGCCTATCAAATGGACCCAAAACCAGGGTATAAAAAATTGGCCGACCGAGCATTTAATTACCTGAATACCTACTTTTGGGATGCGAAAAACAAAGGTGCTTATTGGTCCGTAAAGTCAAACGGAAATCCTTCCGACACCCATAAGCAAGTCTATGCAGAGGGATTTATATTGTATGCCTTTGCTGAATATTATAAAATTTCGAAAAATCCTCAAGCCCTTGAAAAAGCAAAAAGCATCTATCAGATTTTGCAAACCAAATGCAAAGATCTGAAAAATGGGGGGTATTATGAGGCCTATAATGAAACGTGGACGCCGATTGAAGATAAGACGATTACCGAAGGAAAGGCCGATCAAAAAAAATCTATGAATACACATCTGCATCTGATTGAAGCCTTTGGAAATTTATATCAGGTTTATCCCGACAAAAATTTAAAGGTTGAAATTGAGTCCATGCTTGCCATTTTTCATGATAAAATTATAGCCAACGGCAAGACGCAGACTTT
>CANIYB010000140.1 GCA_947471105.1 Cytophagaceae bacterium | reverse complement strand
TTACCCATGCTCTTAAAGAGTATCAGCTTTCCTAATCAAGATTCTTCTTTGTTGGCAAATGAAACCCTTATTGATATTTTCTTAAAAACAGTTCAGCGAAATCCCTTAAAAGTTGCATGTGTTTTTGGAGATAGTACTTGTACTTATCAAGAATTGGATTCAAAAAGCAATGGGGTAGCTCAAAGGTTATTGGAATTAAATATAGGTGCTGGCGATATTTTAGGCGTGTATTTGCCTAGGGGGATTGAATTGCATGTGGCCATCTTAGGCATATTAAAAGCGGGTGCGGCTTACATTCCGTTTGACATTGATACGCCAAAGGAGCGAATAGAATCAGTGCTTTTAGATTTTCATGTAAGCTTTTGCGTGACTCATGAGAATTTGAATGAAAGGCTTACCGCAATATCATTTTCACAAACTGAGTTGTCGACAAACGTGGCGCATAATCATGCTCACGCTGATTCATTAGCCTATATTATTTTTACTTCTGGAAGTACGGGGAAGCCTAAGGGAATTCCCATTAAGCATCATCAAATTGCGCATTTACTCAAATCCGAAAATAGTCAAATTCAGATTCAAGCCAGTGATGTGATTTATCAAGGATTCTCAATTTCATTTGATATGTGGTTTGAAGAAACTTGGTTAGGGTATTTAGCGGGGGCAACACTCATTATTGCTGATCATAAAATTTCAAAATCAGTTGATATTTTACATGAGTTTCTTAACAAACATCAAGTAACTATTTTACATGCAGTTCCTAGCTTGTTGGCTATTTTGGACGTCAATATTCCGAGCCTTCGTTTAGTGAATTCTGGCGGGGAGGCTTGCAATAAAAATATTTTAGATAAATGGGCGTCCAGAAATTTAACTTTTTTAAATAGCTATGGGCCAACGGAAACCACGGTGACCTCTTCTTTAATTCAGTTGCATGTAGGGGACGAAATTTCCATAGGGAAACCATTGCCTAATTATAGCATGGCGATTGTCAATGAATCTTTGGAACTCATGGATGTTGGCGAAGAAGGGGAATTAGTGATCAGTGGGCCTTGTGTTAGTGAGGGATATTTTCAACGACCAGACTTAAGTGAAAAAGTATTTTTGAATAAGCCGACTAGCCTAAGCGATATGTTTGGTGATCGGATTTATTTATCTGGTGATATGGGTCGGATGAATTCAGAAGGCAATTTCTTTGTGACTGGCCGAAAAGATGATCAGATTAAATGGCGGGGTTATCGGATAGAATTAGGGGAAATCGAAGCGCATTTGAATGCCATTGAAGGGGTCCAACAAGCCGTTGTGGTGTTGAAAAAGGCCCAATCATTGGATGCTTTGGTCGCTTATGTTATTCTTAAAAAGGAATATCCCTGGGATGAAAAAGTCATTCGAAATGAATTAAACAAGGAATTACCCAATTACATGATTCCCTCCTTATTCATGGAGGTGAAAGCATTTCAGCACTTGGCGAGTGGTAAAGTGGACAAGAAAAAATTACCCGACCCTGAGATAATTCCTAATGTTTCTGCCGCCTCGGATTTCGCCCGAGATAAGTCCATCGTGGGGATATTGAATGATCTCTTTCCTGGATCAACAATCCAAATGAAAGATGATTTTTTCACTGATTTAGGGGGTTATTCTATGCTGGCCGCCCAGTTTGTGTCCGAAGTTCGGAAGTTGGAAGGTTTGGAACAAATCTCCATCATGGATGTGTATGAACAAAGGCCTTTGCAAAATTTGGTTTCACATTGGGAATCAAAAAAGCAATCTGTCAATAAATTTGAGGCGTTTCAAAAAACGAATTCGCTTACCTATTTTGCTTGTTGGGCCGCCCAAAGTATTTCTTTGTTTTTTATTTTCGGGCTCGTGGCTGCTCAGATATTTTTGCCATTTCTGGGCTATTATTTTGCCATTGAACAAATGGAAAGTCATTGGTTACCGCTGTTAATTGCCGTATTTGTTTATTGCACAGTCGTTCCCTCATCAGGTGTTTTAATTTGGATGATCAAAAAGTTACTGATCGGAAAATTTGAAGCGGGCGATTACCCGCTATGGGGATTTGTATTTTTTAAATGGTGGCTTCAAAAACGGTTGGTTTCTTTATTGCCCAAAGAGCTGTTTAGTAACACGCCTTTTTATGCTTATTTTTTGCGGTGGTTTGGAGTAAAAATTTCAGAAGATACCCAGTTGAGTAATTTTGAAATAGGGGTTGAAGATTTAGTTAGTATTGGCAAAAATGTAACCATTAGTTCAAATGTTGTTTTAAATAATGCTTGGGTCGAGTATGGCCGGTTGAAACTCAGGATGATTGAAATTGATGATCATGCCTACATTGGCACCAGTTCGGTCATTTCGGGTGATTGCCAAATAGCGGAAAAAGGGGAGATTAAGGATCTTTCTCTTTTGGTTTTAGGCCAAAATGTTGGCAAAAATGAAATTTGGGGAGGTAGTCCGGCGCAAAATATAGGCCTGAGAGCTCAAGAAGAAACGGTTCCTTTTGTTTCTAAAAAGAAAAAAATCGCTTTTCAATTCATATTCATGGCCTTGATATTTGCCTTTCCTATCTTGGTTTTATTGCCATTGGCACCTTCGATCATAAGTCTTTATTATTTGGATAATGAGGCGGATTGGTATTCGTTTTATTATCTGTTTAAGACGCCTATTTTTTCTTTCATTTATATTCTGCTCTTTATTTTTGAGTTGGTTTTTTTGACTCGAATATTTCAAAAGCATATTCTTCCGGGGCGATATTCCATTTATAGCAAAACGTATGTAATTAAGTGGTTTTTGGATGCCCTATTTAGTCTGTCTTTAAACGTCATTAAACCCATTTTTGCGACCGTATTTATTTCCTGGATTTATAAATCTTTGGGGGCGAAGGTTGGGAAGAATACTGAAATATCAACGGCGACCAATGTAACGCATTCCCTTTTTGAAATAGGGGATGAAAGTTTTATTGCGGATGATGTGGTCATAGGTGAATCTGAAGTTAGAAATCAAATGCTTTATTTAAACAAGACAAGTATAGGAAATCGAAGTTTTGTGGGCAATAGTGCGCTGATTCCACAGGGATATTCCTTAGGGGATGGAATGTTGATCGGGGTTATTTCGGTGCCTCCGACAGCGGACCAACTACAGAACCAAGCTTATGTAGACTGGTTTGGTAGTCCGTCAAAAGGCCTGCCTAATCGAGAAAAAAGAGACATTTATCCTGCTGAATTAACGTATCGGCCCCATTGGACTCGAAAGTTGAGTCGGGGAATCGTTGAATTTATTCGCGTATTAATTCCTCAATCCATTATTTTAAGTGTTAGTATTTTGTTCATTGCCTATACGGATGACCTGATCAGGGAACAGAAGTGGCATGAGGTATTTTTATATTTCCCATTTTATTATTTAGGCTTAGTGGCATTACCTATTTTTTTATTCACTTTCTTGGTCAAATGGCTTTTTATAGGTCGTTACAAAAAAGCGGAATATCCCATGTGGACTTGGCAGGTTTGGCGAACAGAGGCCATAACGTCCATGTATGAATCACTGACCGTTCCTTTTCTTTTTGAATACATCAAAGGCACTCCTTTTTTACCTTTATTTTTTAGGTTGATGGGTGTCAAAATGGGTGAAAGAGTTTATATGGATTCTACCGATATCACGGAATTTGACTTGGTGTCAATGGGGGATTATTGCTCCATTAATTTAGATGGTGGGCCTCAAACGCATTTATTTGAAGACCGAGTGATGAAAATGGGAGCCGTTCATATAGGAGCGTATTCCAATATTGGAGCAAGAAGCGTTATTTTATACGATACCGATATTGAAGAAAATTGTAGCATTAGTGCCTTATCTTTGGTGATGAAAGGAGAAAAATTACCTTCAAAAACTTTTTGGTCTGGCATTCCTATTAAAAATTAATTTATGATGAAACGTTTTTTAATTCTAGTTATCTTTTTGTTCAGTAGTTTGTGGGGTTTTGCCCAAATTTCATTACTTGATTCGACAGAAAACCGTCCTTTTGCTTTTACAGCCGGAATGAATTATTTAAGTAATTACGTGTATAATGGTCGATCAGATTCATTGAAAGCACCTTATTTTATTCCTTCTTTAACCTTTCAGCATGAAAATGGATTGTCGCTCAGCGCTGAGTTGTATTTTTTAAATAATGGAGTGGCCAATGGCTTTGATTTTTTTGAATTAAATGGTTCGTATGATTTTGATATTTATAAAAACTTTTCTGGTGGTGTAAACGGAACCAAATACATCAGCAATGGAAGTTCAGAGTCTTTTGTCGGAAGTTTAAGCTACGTTTTAGGTGGATTTTTAAATCAAGATTTAGGGTTTTGTGAGCTTAATATCGGTGCGGATGCATTGTTTGGGACAGGAAAGACCGACATACGATTAAGTCCGGGTATTGAACGAACTTGGGAATGGGGTACAGAGGACAAAAGTTTTCAAATAAGTCCAAGTTTATATGCCATTTTCAGTACGTTAAATTATTTTGAAGGGTATACCAATATAAAAAATACAAATGCAAGGGCGCGTCAAAAAGGGAAAGGTCCTTCCTTGGTAAACCAACCTGTCATTGTTAGCAGCACAGTTGTTAGAAATCCTGGGCTTACGTTTATGACGTATGAAATTGCGGTTCCTTTCACCTTTGAGACAAAAAAAATGGGGATAAGTTTCATCCCTACTTTTGCCATGCCTAAAAATCCAATTTATTCAAACGAAACAACCACGGTAACTTTGCCTAATAAAACCTCTACAACGACTACTATTGACGATACGTATTATTCAGAATTACATTTATCAAACGTTTTTTATGGTCAGTTAAACCTGTATTTAAAATTTTAAAAATGAAAAAATTCTCTTGCTTGTTTATCGTTGGGTTGGCATTGACCAGCCTGCAGGTGTTGGCCCAAGCAACTTTCCCTACTGAATTGGTGAATTTTAAAGCCTATGCTGAAAATCCGATTTTCACAGGAACGAATCTAGAAACTTGGGATAAACAAATTAGAGAGCGTGGATTTATTTTAAAAGAGGGGCCAAAATATCATTTGTGGTTTACAGGTTATTCGCCTGCCTCTACGACCAAGTTTTTGGGCTATGCCACGTCAAAAGATGGAATACATTTTGAGCGCTTTTCCAAGGAAACGATTCATCCAGGCCAATGGGTAGAAGATATGTGTGTAGTTAAATCGGGCAAAACCTATTACATGTTTGCGGAAGGAGAGGGGGACATTGCTCACATGTTGGTTTCAAAAGACCGAATTCATTGGCAGGAAAAAGGAAATTTAGACATACGAAATGTGAATGGAAGCCCTATTCGAAAGGGAGCCTATGGCACGCCAACAGTCATTCGAGCAAAGGGTGTTTGGAATTTGTTTTATGAACGAGATGATTTGGGAATTTGGTTAGCCACTTCCAAAGACTTAAAAACTTGGACTAATGTCCAAGATGAGCCCGTCATCCAAATGGGGCCGGACGCCTATGACCTTTTTGCCGTAGCAATGAACCAAGTGATTCGCTACAAAGGCCTTTATTATGGATATTATCATGCATCGGCGTTTAAAGATTGGCATGAGTGGTCCACGAATATCGCAGTTTCTTCCGATTTGATTCATTGGAAAAAGTATGAGAGAAATCCGATTATAGGCAACAATCAATCGAGTGGAATTGTGTTGAAGGATGGGAATGGGTTCCGACTTTATACCATGCACAGAAAGGTAAATTTGTATTTTTCAGAAGGCGCTTCAAAATAAAAAAATCAATATCTTTGTTTAAACCTATTTAACCTCATTGAAATTAATATGGAATACCGCAAATTAGGTAAGACTAATGAGCTCATCTCCGTTTTAGGATATGGAGCTTCTCCCCTTGGAAATGTGTTTGATGTCGTGGATGAACAGGAAGGCAAGAATGCCGTTCATTATGCCATCGATCATGGAGTTAATTTTTTTGATGTTTCCCCTTTTTATGGAATCACGCTAGCCGAAACTCGCTTGGGGAAAGCCCTGCAGGGAAAGCGAAAAGATATTTTTTTAGCGACCAAATGCGGTCGGTATGATTTGCGGGAATTTGATTTTTCGGCCAAGCGAATCATGGAGAGCATTGATGAATCGCTCCAGCGATTACAAACGGATTATGTAGATTTGTTCCAATTGCACGACATTGAATTTGTGACCAAAGAGCAAATTTTAAATGAGGCGATGCCGGTGATTGAAAAAATCAAAGCTTCTGGTAAGGCTAGGTTTATAGGAATTACAGGTTTGCCTGTTCGCTATTTAGCCGAAATTGCGCGCCAAGTGGAGTTGGACACAGTCCTTTCTTGGGCGCATTATAATTTGCTTCAGGATGAAATTAATGATGAATTAGTTCCTTTGTCGAAGGAAAAAGGGTTTGGCTTGATGAATGCTGCTCCGCTGATGCAACGGATTTTGTCTGATGCGGCACTTCCCGAATGGCATAATGCCCCGAAGGAGATGTTGGCAATCCAACCCGCTTTATT
>CANIYB010000139.1 GCA_947471105.1 Cytophagaceae bacterium | reverse complement strand
TAAAAAAAAGTGAGTATAAATCCTTAGAAATTTTATCCAAAGAAGCATTAGAAGGGTTATTTCATGGAAAACACAAAAGCATTCTTCATGGATTTTCATCTGAATTCAAAGAGTTTAAATCCTATGAAAATGGAGAAAATCCAAGAAATATTGATTGGAAATTATTTGGCAAGACCGATAAATTATACACCAAAACATATCAAGATGAGACCAATATTAAATTCTATTTTATTTTAGATATCTCATCATCCATGTTTTTTCCAGTTGAGTCGAATGAAAAAATTAACAAAGCTGTTCAAATTGTAGCTACCTTATCGACCATCCTACAAAAACAAAAAGATTCCTTTGGGGTGATTTTCATGTCAGATGATTTGACCTTTGAGAGTAAACTTGGTCATAGCTTAGCTCATTTAAAATACATTTACCAAGCATTAGAAAACCTACTAGAAGAAAATTCAATCAAAAAAAAGACAGGTTTTCCGGACTTAATAAAAGATAGAATAGAATCATTAGGCCATAAGAAAAAAATCTTTTTCATCTCTGATCTAATGTTTACGGAAGTTGAGAACTCGTTATTTATTCAATCCATGCTGGAAATCAAAGCGCTGAAAAACGAGGTAGAAATTCTGTACATAGTAGATCCTTCGGAAATGGCATCCCCTAATTCATTCGGCAATTACATAAACATTGAGGACAAAGAAACCGATGAAATTTTATCTATACATGTAGATAATTTTAATCAGACTTTACAAAAAATGCACGAACTTAAATTCGAAAATCTTATTTCAAAACTGACCCAAAAGGGAATAAAAACCCATGTGATTTTGGTAGACCAACCATTAATCAACTTGATCACGCAAATTATTTAATCGCTGCACTTACTTTATTTTCATGAAATTCAATGAAATCTTTGATGTTTTCAATAGGAATTCTTTTGCCAATAATCTTTTTATTTCGATCTAAAACATAAATTACCGGAGTAGAATAAATATCAAACGTGTTTTTAAAGTCAGTATAATATTCCTCCTTCCCAGTCTTTGTGTTTACATGTACATCAACCCCATTATACCAATTTTGAATTTTAAATTCGGCAATAAATTTTTTCCATTGCTCCTTTTCTCTGAGGATTGAAACGGCAAATACAATCGCACTTTTAGATTTTAAATAATCATTAAGAGCCACTAATTTTGGGGCTTCCTCTTTACAATGACTGCATTCAGGGTCGTAGATAAATAATATGGTGTAATTTCCTGGAGCTGTAGATAATGTCAACAGTTTACCAGAAGGATCTGTTAAATACATTTCAGGTATTTTTTTGCCTATCAATAAGGGCTTAAGGACCTTCACTCGCTCCTTGATTCGTCTAACGGTAGAAGTATCCCAAAGCTTGGGTTCATTGATGTAATACTTTTCAGACATGTGAACAAAAGCCGCATCAGTACCTATTACATTGTGATTTTCATAAGTACTTGAAATTTTATAAATGACATATTTACGTACATCTTCGTTTTTAATTTTAGCCAAGATGATATCAGCTTCTTTCGTAATGGAATCGGATTCTTGGACCACCAAATCAGCAAAGAATTTCTCTAATTTCTTCTGCAAAAACGGAGTTCGAATGAACTTTTCGTCATTTAGATCTACATTATCAAAAAAGTGTTTTTTGTAATATCGGTATTGAAACTGAAATAAATCTGCACTATCTTTTGCATTTTTAACCGGCTTAGGATAAGCAGGGATATCAGGTTCAAAGGTTGCCTTAATCAATTTAGAGGCAAATAAATTTTTATTCTTAAGCATCCAAGCTTGCTGGAAATCTAAAATAGATTTTCGTAAAGCTGCAAATCGAGGATCATTTTGGGGAACAGATCTTAATTTATCATAAAGGCTCACCATTTCTTTCTGAAAAGAATAAAAAGCTTGGTTTTCATCGCTACCCACTATTTTCATTTTATTGATTAAATCTAGCGTATCAGTTTCAAATGAGAAATTCGTACTTCCCATAATGAAGTCTAAATACTTTGACTGATCAAATGTGATTAAATAAAGACCCTTGGGCAGTTCTGTTTTACCCTTAAATGTAAAATTACCATCCCCATCCGCCTTAGCCGTATCCTTAACCACTTGTTGGGTCGAACCAAAATAATGCGCCAAATACACCTCCGTATTCTTAACCCCTACAATTTTACCTTTGATTAAATAGCCTTTAGGGCTATTGGGACTACTTACTTTGGTTTGCGCGATGGCAGAGAAAAAAGAAACGAAAATAAACGTGTAAACAAAAAATATTTTCATGGAATTAGAATAATTTTACAAATAAACAAAAATAAAATTACGATGTTTTTTGCGCTATCTAAAATTATAGATTTTATTCTTTTGCCAATCTGTTGGATATTTATTTTACTGCTTATTTCATACCTTACCCAAAGTCAAAAATCAAGAAAACGCTCACTCTTATCAGTTTTAGTAATTTTAACCCTTTTTAGTAATCCTTGGTTTGTGAACCGATTGTATGTTTTTTATGAACAACCTACTATTTCATTATTACCAAACGAGAATTACACGTGGGGTATCGTTTTAGGAGGTGGCATGATCAGGGCAAGCGATGAAGATCAAACAGAAAAAATAAATGTAGGAGAAACGGCTGATCGTTTTATTCAACCCATATTATTATATAAATCAGGAAAAATAAAGAAGATATTAATTACGGGAGGAAACACCAGTATTGGAAAAATTAAGGTCGATAAAGGGCATGAGACCAGTGACGTTAGGCAATTAATGATCTCCATGGGAGTGAATCCAAAAGATATTTACATGGAAACGAAAGCCCGAAATACGAGAGAAAATGCAATATATTCTGCCCAATTACTTAAAAACTACCTCAAAAACGAAGAAGTCCTTTTAATTACATCAGCGATGCATATGCCTAGATCTATTCGTTGTTTTGAGCAAGTAGGATTTAAGGTTAAAGCCTATCCGGTCGACAAAAAAGGAAGCAAAAATGAATCTGGTTTACTCGATTTGATTACTCCTTCGGATCAAAATCTTTCAAGGACATCCCAACTAATCCGCGAGATTAGTGGATTGATCATTTACAAGATAATGGGTTATTGCTAAGTAGATAAGATTTCTACCATTCGGATTAAATCTTCAGAAACGGGTTTCTTTTTAGTAATGGTATCGTGGAATGGAGTATACACTAATTGGTTATTAACTACGCCGGCCATCA
Organism: Cytophagaceae bacterium; assembly: GCA_947471105.1. Taxonomy (GTDB): domain Bacteria; phylum Bacteroidota; class Bacteroidia; order Cytophagales; family Spirosomataceae; genus Aquirufa. The sequence goes on along the minus strand of CANIYB010000139.1, from coordinate 3,291 downwards.
CGTTTTTCTCCCCTCTTAATAACCCTTCTAATGCGCCTAAACCTAATCTGCTCGCTAATATTCGATCTGAAGCAGTAGGAATTCCACCCCGTTGAATATGGCCTAAAGTGGTTACTCGGATATCCAACTCAGCACTCATACTCTCTTTTATTTTTTTAGCTATTATTTGCGCATTTCCTTCTTCGTCACCCTCTGCTACCACCACTATGGAAGAAGACTTTGCCTTCGCAAATCCTTTTTGTAAGATGGCAACAATTTCACTGACAGGGGTTAAATTTTCAGGAATCATAACTGCTTCAGCACCTCCAGCAATCCCGCATTCAATCGCTATATATCCCGAATCACGACCCATTACTTCAATGAAAAATACTCGGTCATGCGAATCAGCGGTATCGCGAATCTTATCTATTGCATCTAAAGCGGTATTTACTGCGGTATCATACCCAATTGTATAATCTGTTCCATACAAATCGTTATCGATGGTGCCTGGAGCACCTACGGTAGGAATTTTGAATTCATTGTAGAAAATTTCAGCACCGGTAAAAGTTCCATTTCCACCAATAGCCACTAGGCCTTCTATCCCTTTTTCCTTCAACTGATCATACGCTTTTTGACGACCTTCTGAGGTCATAAATTCTTTTGAACGAGCTGATTTTAAGATCGTACCACCTCGTTGAATTATATTACTAACGGATTGTGAATTTAAAGGAATAATATCTCCTTTAATCATTCCATTATACCCTCTAACTATGCCAAAAACCTCAACATTATGGTAAGCAGCACCACGTACAATAGCGCGTATGCAAGCATTCATTCCCGGAGCATCACCTCCCGATGTAAAGACAGCTATTTTTTTCATTTAATCAATTTTTTTATCTCTCAAACCTTTCATACAATCAAAAATACAATCTTTATAGATTATATCAGCAAAAATAAATTTTTAATGATTCAAAAAAACTTAAAAATATTATTTTATTAAAAATTAATTATAAACAAGGCTTAGTAACTTGCAAAAAAAATATAAATGATGTCAAACAAAGCGAACGAATTCTTATATAACTATTTAAATAACGCATCTCCCACTGGATTTGAAATGTCAGGCCAAAAAATATGGCTAGACTACATTAAACCCTATATAGATGAAAAAATTATAGACACTTATGGAACAGCTGTAGGTGTTATTAATCCAGGGCAGCCCTATTCTGTTGTCATAGAAGCACATGCAGATGAAATTTCCTGGTTTGTGAATTACATTGATGAAAATGGATATTTATTTCTACGAAGAAATGGAGGCTCAGATGCTTTAATTGCGCCTTCCATGCGTGCTAATATTCATACGAAAGACAAAATCATCAAAGGTATATTTGGTTGGCCCGCGATCCACGTGCGCGATTTAGCGAAAGACAAAGCTCCCAGCATATCCGATATTTTTATTGACTGTGGAGCCTCTAATAAAAAAGAGGTCGAAAAAATGGGCATACATGTAGGCTGTGTGGTTACTTTCGAAGATGGTTTAATGGAACTGAATAAAAAGTATTTAGTAGGCAGAGCATTAGACAATCGAATAGGCGGTTACATGATTGCCGAAGTTGCCAGAAGACTAAAGGAAAAGAAAATCAAACTACCCTATACGCTATACATTGTTAATTCAGTACAGGAAGAAATTGGATTGCGTGGCGCTGAAATGATCGTCCGCAGATTAAAACCTGATTTGGCCTTTATAACTGATGTGACCCATGATACCCAGTCGCCCATGTACAATAAGAAAACACAAGGCGATATGTCCTGTGGAAAAGGCCCTGTCATCTGTTATGGTCCTGCAGTACAAAATAATGTTCGTGATTTTATCATTGACGTGGCTGAAGAAAATAAAATTTCTTACCAAAGACAAGCCGTATCCCGGTCTACGGGCACTGATACGGATTCCTTTGCCTATGCCACTGAAGGAGTCGCTTCAGCTTTGATTTCCTTGCCCTTAAAATATATGCACACTACGGTAGAAATGATCGCCAAAGACGACATGAACGCCGTGATAGATTTAATCTACCAAACGCTACTCAAAGTAAAAGGAAATGAAGATTGGAGGTATTTTAAATAGATCCCAACAAAACTTCAGGTTCAAGAATGAATCGACAATAAAAAAGGTGAATGGAAACATTCACCTTTTTTGCATATTCAGCATATTGAAATCAATTCACTTTCAAATACCGACTAAAAAATTCATACGTCCGAAGCATCTGATCTATTCTTTGGCGATTATTTCCTGCCCTTGTTATTTCATGAGAAGCCTCTGGATGCCGCACATATTCCACCTCGCGACCCATAATTTTCAAACTTTTATAAAGCGTCTCACTACCAATGACACCTGTTCTCAAATCATTTTCCCCATGAAAAATTATTAATGGGGTTCGAATGTTTTGAACATAGGTCAAGGGTGACTCTCGGTCCAATATCGTTCTAGCTGTTTTTTCCCAAGGGTAACCACCAAAATATCGAGGAGCTAAACGCCACGCATTTCCCTCACCAAAAAAAGTACTTAACTCATATACTCCTCGTTGGGAACATGCGACCTTAAAACGATTTGTATGTCCGATCATCCAGGTAACTAAATAACCTGCATAAGAGCCACCTGTGATAGCTAATTGGGTTGTATCGACCCAACCCTCTTTTACTGCTAAATCAGTCATTTGCATAATATCTGACATAGGTCCAGCTCCCCAATCTTTAACATTGCCAGCTAAAAACTCTGAACCATACCCCCCACTACCTCTTGGATTGCCATAAACAACTCCCATTCCTTTGCTTGCATAATATTGAAATTCATGCCACATGCTAGCCTCTCCCGTTCCCCACATCGCAGAAGGACCTCCATGAATATCCACAACCAAAGGATATTGAGTTCCTGATTGATAATTCATTGGCTTCATTAACCAATAATCGACTCTCTGACCCTTTTTATTTACATACGATTTTTTAATAGGTTTTGAAATCGATTTACCTGCTAACCATTTTGTATTTTCAGCCGTGAAAAGAGACTCAGATGCCCCTTGCAAATCATTCACATAAAGTTCAGATGGATTGTCAATGCATGTTTTGGAATAAATTAAATTGACACCTTTAACATCAAAACCTAAAATACCATCCACTTCAGAGGTTATTTGCTGAACCTTCTTCGACTTTAAGTTATAAACAAAAAAGGGAGCACCGCCGCGATCTTGAGCTGTAAAATAAATATTTTCGCTATTCTCTGACCATTTGATTTGAGTGATGACGCGATCAAAAGGAACATCT
>CANIYB010000138.1 GCA_947471105.1 Cytophagaceae bacterium | reverse complement strand
GGTGTATTTGATCGCCCATTCAAAGCGAAAGCAAGTCCCAAAAAATAAGTTTATTAGGTAACAAAAAAAGGGATCTGAAAAAATCAGATCCCTTTTTTTGTGCTAATCGTCAATTAAAAATTTCGTTCGCCGGCTTCTCGTTTTCCTAACATAACAGCGCCGACCATCGCCACAAAGAACAAGATTGAAATTAATTCAAAGGGCAACAGATATTCGGTATATAAGATTTTACCTAAGGTTTCCACCATTCCCGTTTGAGATTTAAAATTAACCTCTGAAGGTGCTGGTAGATTATTTTTGTGCAATAAAGCAATTAACAAAACCAATAAAGTACCTGCAACAACTGAGCCGGCTAATTTAGTTAATGAAGATTTAGATTCGGGTTGATTCTTTTTCAAATCAAACATCATAATCACAAATAAAAACAAAACCATAATTGCCCCAGCATAGACAATAATATTAACAGCCATCAAAAACTGAGCATTTAAAAGCACATAGTGTCCAGAAATACAAAAGAACGTAAAGACTAAATACAAAACACTATGTATGGGATTTTTAGCTAAAACAACCATCAAGGCGCTTAACAAGGTCAACCCAGAAAGAAAATACCAAATATTAGAAATCGCCATATTATTATTATTTCCAACCGTCGCGTAAATAGCGTTGGTCCATTTTTTCTACTAATTTATCTTTCCCATAAATAACCTCATCGCGGCTATTAAAAACAGGTACCATCGTGTCGTGACGAAGGAAAATAGCCTCCTTAGGACAGGCCTCTTCACATAGCCCGCAAAAGATGCAACGAAGCATATTGACTTCGTACACTTTGGCATATTTTTCTTCTCTATATAATTTTTCCTCCCCCGGTTTACGCTCAGCGGCCACCATCGATATCGCCTCCGCTGGACATGCAACCGCGCATAATCCACACGCGGTACACCTTTCGGCTCCCTGCTCATCCTTCTTTAAAATATGTTGGCCCCTAAAAATAGGACCCAAATACCGCTTCTGTTCAGGATAACGAATGGTCACTGGTTTTGAGAAAAAGTGCTTAAGCGTGGTTGCCATACCCCCCACAATGGCAGGTAAGTACATACGCTCGGCGAGGGTCATTTCACCCTGCTCCATCACTTTAGTTCGATTGCTTAATTTCATATTCCTAAGCTATTTTTTTCTTTACAAATAACTGATCGTGGATTAATAAACCACCGATCAATACAACAACGCCTACGATTCCGGCGGTAAACGGCTTGCCAATTAATATACCGAAGGCCGTCACAACTACATTATACATAGACAATGGAATTAATCCTGCCCATCCCAATCCCATTAATTGGTCATAACGAAAACGAGGCAAAGTCCAGCGAACCCACATAAATACAAAAACAAATAAAAGTGCTTTGCCAATGAGCGCACCCATACCTACAAATACCGCAATGTTATTGCCAAACTGAGCCGTGACAAAATCAATCCCTGGGTAATCATAACCACCAAAATATAACGTTGCCATCACAGCTCCTGAAATAAACATATTGATGTATTCAGCAAATAAATAAAAGCCCAACTTCATCGATGAATATTCCGTATGGTATCCACCGATCAACTCAGTCTCACATTCTGGTAAATCGAAAGGAGTTCTATTACATTCCGCAAAAGCACAAATCAAAAAGATGATGAAGCCAAGCGGTTGGTAAAAAATATTCCAATGCCCATTTTGCTGACCCTCCACAATGGCCTTGGTAGACAAGCTACCGGTAAACAATAAAATGGCAATAATCGCCAATCCCATGGCTAATTCATAAGAGATGTTTTGAGATGCCGCACGAATAGCCCCTAACAACGAATACTTGTTGTTGGACGCCCAACCGCCAATTAAAATCCCATAGACACCCAAAGAAACGATGCCGAAAACCCATAAGATTCCAATATTGACATCAATTCCCTGTAAATCAAAGGTGATTCCACCGATGGTCACCGTATCCCCAAAAGGCACTACGGCAGAAGTCATGAGAGCCGTTAACATCGACAAACATGGGCCGGCAATAAATAACCATTTGTTCGAGTTTGCCGGAATAAAATCTTCCTTCATAAACATCTTCACCGCATCAGCCAAAGGCTGCAATATCCCAAAAGGACCTGCGCGATCTGGACCAATACGATCTTGCATGAAAGCGGCTATTTTACGCTCAAAATAAGTGGAATAAGCGGCTATGCCCAATGTAATGGCAAATACAATTCCAATAAACGCAGCCTTAGCAAGAAAAAAATCTGATAGTAAATTCATATTATTTTTTAGCTTCTAATTTAATTTGATCCGTCAAAAAACTTCGATCACGATCATCATTGATCAACTTATAATCCCTAGCAGCTTGGCTGATTGGAAAGGCTGGCTGAATTAAGTTTGCTCCATATTTGTTCGCAGAAATAACGGAATGACGGGAAATTTGCGTGGGACCTTCAATCGTCCATTCGGCCGTTTTCTTCCGATCAAATCGGCAAGTATTACAGATAAACTCTTTTACTTCACCCCACTCATTTTTACGTCCAGTTACTCGGATCACTTCGTCGCCCTTGTACCATAAAGTTACATGGCCCGAACACTTTTCACAATCACAATGAGCCTCCACCGGCTTTGAAAACCAAACTCTACTTTTAAATCGGTATGTTTTATCGGTCAATGCACCCACTGGACATACATCAATCATATTTCCAGAAAAATCATTGTCGATCGCCTTATCGATGTAGGTACTAATTTCCGCATGATCTCCTCGATTCATCACTCCATGCACACGACCATCTGTAATCTGATCCGCGGTATACACACAACGGTAACATAAAATACAGCGATTCATATGCAATTGAATGTTGGGCCCTAGGTCCGTCGGCTCAAACGTATTTCTTTCCTCAGCAGTCCTAGTGTTTGAAACCCCGTGTTCAAAAGAAAAATCTTGCAAATGACATTCACCCGCCTGATCACAAACTGGACAATCTAATGGATGATTTAATAATAAAAACTCAACAATTCCACGTCTCGTTTCAAGCACCTCTTCGTTGATTGTGTTTTCTACAATCATACCGTCTTGAACTTGGGTTAGGCAAGCAGGGACTAATTTAGGCATCGGCCTTGGATCCTTCTCAGAACCAGCCGTCACCTTGACTAAACATCCTCGGCATTTACCACCAGAAGCCTTTAATGGCTCATAATAGCACATGGCCGGAGGTGCAATCTCAGGTCCAATTTGTCGGGCCGCCTGCATGATCGTCGTTCCCTGTTCTACCTCTAACGTGATATTATCTATCGTTACTTTCATTTTTACTTATTTTAAACCCATATTATGCCAACGTTCTAAAAAACATTCGGCTGAATATTGCAATGATCTATTTTTCAATTCTAACGTCATTTCGGCTTGAGTGTTTACATCTGTTTCAAGCCATTTTAATATTCCATCTCTTGCTTCCTCTTCCTCCAGATATCCCACTAACATGTCAGGGAAATCTTGCAAAAAATCACTGACACCACCACTATCCTTAAATCCTAAGATAGGTTTTTCATGATAGGCAGCTTCAAGCATTACTAGTGGAAATGGATCTTCTCTTGAAGATAAAAAAAACATATCCATCGCCTCAAAATAGGGTTTTGAATCCAATTTTCGAGGAACTAAATGCACTTGTTTTCCCTCATCCCAATGCTCTTTTTCAGCCTTTAATTCAGCTGAAAAAATATTATCCCCAACTCCTAACCAAATAAAATGCACCTTTGGCATTTTACGAATAACTTGTCGGGCCACCCGAATAAATATATCGGTACCCTTCCTCCATTCGGCTAATCCACACCCTAAAACCACCATGGCATCGGCAGGAATACCTAAATCTTCCCGCACTTGGCTCCCTCGATCTGAACGATTTTTGGGAATTTCAATGATGGGTGGCAATACTAATGTCCGCTCTTGAGGCACATTAAATTTGTCCACTAACAATCGGTTTACCTGATTCGAAACGCAAAATACTAGGCTAACCTTTTGTGCCAAAAAATGCATATCCTTTTCAGAAGCATACATGGTCAACGAAAAATTAAGCTCATGTACATACGCTCCAAAAGGAATTTTCATTCCTTGAAGCTGCTGCAATAAACTTAAGGAAGCCACCGTGTTTCCTAAAATCAAGCTGAATTTCTCCCGCCTAAAATCTTTCCACATCTCCGCCATTTCAGTACGGTTCGGTTCCCGATCTACCCGATCCTCACGTTTGAGAAAAGGTATTTTTTTATAAATCTTTTCAATCTTGTTAGGTCCCTTTCGCCACACCCAAACCTTTGCATACCTTTCATATTGAGGCAATAGGTCCCCTCCTTTTTCCAACAACAAATAATTCTTTTTACCTCTACCCGCCTCCGCTTTTAACCAATTCAATAACACTATTTGCGCTCCAGCACCATTCGCATCATGACCGACAAACAGAATTTTCGAAGTCATTGGTTTGTTTATTGGGCCCAACTAGCACCTGGTCGCATGTAAACAGCGCCAGGCTGAATCGCTAACTCAGGATGCTCAATGTGCCATTCAAACTCATCTCTAAAATGTCTAATCGCAGCAGCCACCGGCCATGCGGCCGCATCTCCTAAGGGACAAATCGTATTTCCCTCTATCTTTTTGGCCACATCCACCAATAAATCAATGTCCTCTTTTCTTCCTTTGCCATGCTCAATCCGATAAATCACCTTGTCCATCCAACCCGTTCCCTCTCTACACGGTGAACATTGTCCACAAGATTCATGGTGATAAAAACGAGCAAAGGTCAATGTATTATGCACAATGCAAGTAGTTTCATCCATGACAATAAAACCGCCAGAACCCAACATCGTTCCCGTGGCAAATCCACCGTCCGATAAGGATTCATACGTCATTAATCTTTTCTCTCCATCGACCGTATTCAAAATCATTTCAGCGGATAAAATAGGTACCGATGAACCACCTGCAACCACAGCTTTCAACTTATGCCCCTCACGAATTCCCCCACACCATTCATCCGAATAAATAAAATCTTCCACCGTAATCCCCAACGGAATTTCATAAACTCCTGGCTTACGAATATGTCCCGATGCAGAAATTAATTTGGTACCCGTACTTCTTCCCACTCCAACCGCCGCATACGCCTCACCCCCATGATTTATGATCCAGGAAGTAGCCGCAATAGACTCCACATTATTCACCACTGTAGGACATTGCCAAACACCTTTTACCGCTGGAAAAGGAGGTTTAATTCGAGGATTGCCTCTTTTGCCTTCCAATGATTCCAACAATGCCGTTTCTTCCCCACATATGTACGCACCCCCACCAGGCTGAACATAAAGATCTAAATCATAGCCAGATCCCAAGATATTTTTACCCAAATATCCCTTATCATATGCCTCTTGAATCGCTTTTTCCAAAATGTGAATGACATACATCAACTCACCTCGCACATAGATATAGGAGGTATTAGCCCCTAAAGCAAAACTTGAAACAATCATTCCCTCAATCAAGGTATGCGGAGATTTCCACATCAAATAATGATCCTTAAATGTTCCAGGCTCAGACTCATCTGCATTACATACCAAATAACGAGGAATCCCCTCTGGCTTAGCCAAAAAAGACCACTTCATTCCCACCGGAAATCCAGCTCCTCCACGACCCCTTAAACCCGATTTTTTCACCTCTTCCGTTACCTCATCAGGAGTCATTTTTTTAATCGCCTTTTCCACCGCCTGATAACCACCATGTTTGCAAAAAACATCAATGGTTTCGATCCCTGGTACGTCTATATGTTCCGTTAATATTTTCATTCCAGCCTATTTGCTAAGTTCATCTATAATCTGATCCACCTTCTCTGCCGTTAATTGCATATAAAACTTTTCTCTAATTTGAAATACAGGACCCCAACCACATGCCGCCAAACACTCCACTTCCTTAATCGTAAACTTACCATCAGCAGTCGTTTCTCCCGTCTGAATTCCCAATCGTTTTTTCAAATGATCATATACTTCCACGCCCCCCATCAGACAACAAGGACCCGTTCTACAATATTCAATCACATGCTCGCCAACAGGCTCCAAATGAAACATGGTATAAAAAGAAGCCACTTCGTATACTTCCACAGGAGCGATTGTAAGCAAAGAAGCCACATAATCCATTACCTCTGGACTACACCATTTCCATTCGGCTTGAGCCAAATGCAAAATAGGAAGTATCGCAGATTTATGCTTTCCCTCCGGATAACGCTTCATTATTTTTTGAACTAAATCCAACGTCTCCGCCGGAAAAACAATTGTATTTTTTGCTTCCATGTATTAAGTATCTAACTCTCCAGCAATCACATTCATCGACGACATGGTAACAATCGCATCTGAAAGCGAAGAACCCTTGATCATCTCAGGGAACGCCTGGTAATAAATAAATCCCGGACGTCTAAACTTTAACCGATAAGGTGTCCGACCCCCATCTGATACTAAATAAAAACCTAATTCTCCATTTCCGCCTTCGACCGACTGATAAACTTCACCCACCGGTGCATCGATCTCACCCATCACAATTTTAAAATGATAAATTAATGCCTCCATATTTTTATATACCTCCTGTTTTGGCGGCAAATAATAATGGGGTGCATCTGCATGATGTGGCCCCTCAGGAAGATTATCCATCGCTTGTTGGATTATGCG
>CANIYB010000137.1 GCA_947471105.1 Cytophagaceae bacterium | reverse complement strand
AAGCTTGCAATGGTAATTTTAGTTTTACTGACTACCGTACTAGTTGCTTCTGTAACTTCAGGCATTTTTGTAATGGCAAACAATAGCGCCACTATAGCAACAATAATACCTATAATTAAATAAGGCAATTGAACTGAATTAGCTTGAGAGATACGAATGGCTTCAGCTTCAGCTGCTGGAAGGCTATTTAACAATTCACGGCTGTATTCTTTATCAGAAAATATAAAAAATCCTCCTATGACCGGTCCTAAAATTATACTAATCCCATTAAAAGATTGAGCAAAATTTAATCTAAAATCGCCTGATTTGGGATCTCCTAACACCGTAACATATAAATTTGCTGCAGTTTCTAAAAACGCTATTCCACTTGCAATTAAAAATAAAGCCGCTAAAAAGAAGGAGTATAACCTAACCTCAGCTGCAGGATAAAATAAAAATGCACCTGCTGCATATAATATTAATCCAATTAATATTCCCATTTTGTATCCTAACTTCTTCATTACATATCCTGCGGGAAGTGCCATGATAAAGTACCCTAGGTAAAAAGCGGTTTCCACAATATTGGCTTGCCAACGTTGTAAATCAAGTGCTGTTTGGAATTGTTTGACCAAAGTTCCGTTTAAGCTATTAGCTAGTCCCCATAAAAAAAATAAACTAGTCACTAAACTAAATGGAATAAGGTAGTTTACTTTAGATGATTGAGATACATTTAAATTTTCATTCTCATAGGTTGGTAATGCCATAGGTTTATTTTTAGTTTAAAAGGATAAAACGCTTTCAATATACCTTCTTTTTTTTAATTTTAAATTTGTACGCGATTAATTTTATAGAATTAATTCATAAAACATCTATAACTAATCCTATTCTCGAATTTATCTTATGAAAAAAATAATCATTATTTCAGTTATATTACTAACGAATTTCCTGTCATCTGCACAGAACATACCGGTAATAAACCCGATACCAAGTAAAAAACAAGTTGACTGGCAAGCTTTAGAATATTATGGATTTATTCATTTCAATATGAATACTTTCACCAATTTAGAGTGGGGAGAAGGTCAAGAAAACCCAAATAATTTCAATCCGACAAATTTAGATTGCAATCAATGGGCAAGAATCGCCAAAAATTCGGGCATGAAAGGTTTAATTTTAACTGTAAAGCATCATGATGGCTTTGCTTTATATCCATCTAAGTACACAAAACATACAGTAGCAAAATCTAATTGGAAAAATGGCAAGGGTGATGTGGTTAAAGATTTATCACAGGCATGTAAGAAATATGGGATAAAATTCGGTATTTATCTATCTCCCTGGGATAGAAATCATCCAGATTATGGAACTGATAAGTACAATTTAGTTTATGCAGCCATGCAAAAAGAATTATTAACTAATTATGGGCCCATTTTTGAATTTTGGTATGATGGAGCAAATGGAGAAGGTCCTAATGGAAAAAAACAAATTTATAATTGGCCTTTATTCAATAACACTGTTTTAAAGTATCAGCCTAATGCAATACAATTTTCAGATTCAGGACCGGATATTCGTTGGGTCGGTAATGAACGTGGATTTGCGTATGACAAAACATGGAGTCCAATAAACCGTGATGAGATTTACCCGGGCTTTCCTAAGTTTGATTTATACCGAAATGGCCAACAAAATGGTTCACATTGGGTTTCTCCTGAAGTTGATGTTTCTATAAGACCAGGATGGTATTACCACGCAGACCAAGATTTAAAAGTAAAGTCACCTGATTCATTATTGAAAATATACGTCGCTTCGGTAGGTCGAAATGCGAATTTATTGCTTAACATTCCAGTGGATAGAAGAGGCCTCATTCATCCTAATGACTCGATATCCATGATGGGATTTAAACATTTAAGAGATAAAAGTCTCGTTAATTTATTAACCAAAAATGATCAAATTTCAACCTCTTCAAATTATGTTGGACATCCCAATTCAGGATTAATTGATAAAAGTTCCAAAACGTTTTGGGCTGCTAATGATGCTGATCAAATACCCAGAATTAGTATAAAATTGCAGGAATCTAAACTGATGAACGCTGTTTTAATTCAGGAACCTATATTTATGGGACAAAGAATTATTCAATTTAAAGTTTTGTTGACTGATGAAAATGGTACTAAAGAAGAAATTATCTGCCAAACTATAGGGAATAAACGTATCGTTCCTTTTAAGCAGAAAAAAATAAAAAATATAGAAATTGAATTCTTGAAATCTAAAGGACAGGTTCTTATTTCAAATGTAGAAGTGTTAAACCTTATTTCAACACGTAACGAACCGCTTTACCAGTAAACGTATAACCAGTAGTTGTGCTCGTACTAAATACTTGATATTTAACGTCAACTAAAGCTCCTGCGCCAAGGGCTAAAGCAGATTCGATCATTTTATTTAGTAGATTTTGTTTCTCGGTTTGATGATTCCCTCGATAAAGCATTTTGCCATTTTGAGTTTGTTTCTCTTCTAATGGAATTTCTTGGGTTAAACTAAGAGATTCGATGACCTCAAATTTTTGTTTAGGGATTTCATTGAAATAAACTACGTCTATTTCATATTTGCGAGGTATTTCAAAACCTAAACCATCATGCCTCTCCGTTGAACCATCTTTATAATTTGGGCTATAATATGTATTTTGTTTTAATTGATTCTTGCATGAAAAGCCTGTGCCAATGATTGTAAATGCCAATAAAAGATTAAAAATATTAAATGGTTTCTGAATCATAAATAATTACTTTTTCCCAAAGATGAGCACAATTTTTAATGAATTCTAAATGTTCTGGCGCTACTTGATAAAAATCATGTCCAGCCTCATCATTAAATGTGGTTAAAAGGCAATAACTATACGAACGATCTATTACGGGACGATCTGTCCTTGCAGGTGCACCTACATTAAAATGTACGATGGTATGAATTTTTGATAACAACTGAACTTCTTTTTCAAAAAAGGCTACTTCATCTTTATTTAAGGAATTTTTAAGCCAAAAATTTACTACGTGAACAAACATATTTAGATTAATTTTTCTTGTTTACAACGATTGATTAATTTATTTCTTAATTCTTCAGAACCTACGGCTAATGGCCTTCTAACTTGAGATTGCATTAAACCCAAATATTCCAATATTAATTTAACGCCCACTGGATTACCTTCTTCATACAAATATGAATCGATCGCTAAAAAATGACCTAGAATTTTTTGTGCAGAAACAAAATCGCCCTTTAATGCGAAGTGAATCATTTCAGAAAATTTGTTCGGTAATGCATTAGCTATCACGGACATAACCCCCACTCCTCCAATGGATATAATAGGAACTGCTTGAACGTCATCTCCTGAAATCAATAAAAAGTCCTTGGGTTTATTAAAAGCAATTTCGATACACTGTTCAATAATACATGAAGCTTCTTTGATACCAATGATATTAGGATGATCAGCCAAAGTTAAAACTGTTTCGGGGGATAAATTGATCCCAGTTCTTCCCGGTATATTATACAAAATAACAGGAACAGGGCAAGCATCAGCGATCGCCTTAAAATGATCTATCACACCCCTTGCACTTGGTTTATTATAGTAAGGAGCTACTGACAATATAGCGTCAATCCCATCAAATGATGTATTTTTAATTTGACCTAACAAAGATTCTGTATCATTTCCACCAATTCCATAAACAATGGGTAAATGATGGGCATTTGATTCTTTTATGGTTTCAACTATCTTTTTCTTCTCATCAGACGTAGTCGTAGCGGATTCACCCGTGGTTCCTTGGACAACTAAATAATCAACACCGCCTTGACTAACATGATTAATTAAAGCACTAAGTGCTTTCCAATCAATACTTCTATCTTGGAGCATAGGTGTCACCAAAGCAGGTGCTACTCCATGAAATTTAGGTAATTTATTAACTTGCATACGATTATAGAAGGTTTAAAAACTCTTCTTCTGTTATTATTTTTATCGATAATTGATTTGCCTTCTCTAATTTTGATGGTCCCATATTATCTCCTGCGACTAAATAATCTAATTTTGAAGAAATACTAGAAACCACTTTCCCTCCATTCAAAATAATCTTATCCCTCAATCCGTCTCGATCAAAATTCTGAAAAACACCTGAAATTACGAAACTTTTGCCTTCTAAACTTGTACTTTCTTTTTCTAGTTCTAAAATTTCTTCACTGAACTGGACTTTAGATTGTTCTAAACGGTCAATTAAATCAATATTATCTGTTTTGCTGAAAAATGAGATGATACTTAATGCGATTCGATCCCCTATTTCAGGAACAGCTATTAATTCATCATAACTAGCTTCCCTTAAATTATGGATGGACTTAAATTCAATGACTAATTTTTCTGCAATCGTAGCTCCTACATGTCTAATTCCTAGGCCAAACAAAACTTTTCTGAAGGGAACCATTTTAGATTTTTCAATCGAACTCAATATATTTTGAATTGATTTTGACTGAAAGCCATCTAGTCCAATAAAATCTAAGGTGGTGAGTTTATATAAATCACCCACGTCTTTAATAATCGATTTTTCAAATAAAAGATCAATTGTTTCTACTCCTAAGTTTTCTATATTTAAAGCTTTGCGTTGGATAAAATGTTCAATTTTGCCTTTGATTTGTGTAGGGCAAAATGAATCATTCATGCAATAATGGTTTGCTTCACCTTCGACCCTTACTAATTCACTATTGCAATCAGGGCAGTTTGTCGGAAACACAAAAATAGGTTTTTGTGGATTTCTAATGGACATATCCACTCCCGTAATCTTAGGAATAATCTCCCCTCCTTTTTCAATAAATACCATATCACCTTCATGTAAATCCAAACGAATCATTTCATTTGCATTGTGTATGGAGGCTCGTTTTATCATGGTACCTGCCAAATAAACAGGGTTTAAATTAGCTACTGGCGTTATGTTGCCCGTTCTGCCAACTTGATAGCTGATACTTAATATTTCGGTTTTAGCTATTTCAGATGGATATTTAAATGATATAGCCCATCGCGGTGATTTGGCAGTAAAACCAAGTCTTTCTTGTTGGCCATAATCATTAATCTTAATCACAATCCCATCTGTGTTTAATGGCAAATCGTTTCGTTTTAATGACCATTTTTCGATATATCCTAAAACCGATTCGATATTAGAACATTTTTCCCAAGTTTGACTAATCGGAAAACCTAATTCATATAGTTTAATCAAACTTTCTTCGTGAGTTTGAAAGGGATTATCGTAACCTAAATACGCATAAATGTAACAATCTAAATTTCGCTGCGCTACGACTGCCGAATCTTGCATTTTAAAGGTCCCTGAAGCAGAATTTCTTGGATTGGCTAGTAAGGCTTCCCCGGATAATGATCGCTCGTGATTAATTTGTTCAAAAATATGATTTGGCATAAATCCTTCCCCCCTTAATTCAAATTCGAATGGCAGAATATTAGCTTTAATTGAATGAGGGATTGACTTAATTGTTTTAACATTATTTGTAATGTCATCGCCTCTTATTCCATCCCCTCGAGTTATTCCTTTAATTAATTTTCCATTTTCATACCAAAATGATAAGGCTACCCCATCGAATTTCAACTCACATATATATTCATATTTTTCGTCTCCTAATGCTTTTTTTACTCTTGAATCAAATTCTTTTAAGTCAGTTTCATTGTATGTATTTCCTAAGGATAACATAGGAAAACGATGTGTGACACTTTTAAATTGTTTGGTTATGGTACCTCCAACTCGTTGGGTAGGACTATTATTTAAAGCAAAAAGAGGATTTTCTTGTTCTAGTTTTTGTAACTCACTTAATAGCTGATCAAAGGCCAAATCTGATATAAGGCTTTCGTTTTTCTGGTAGTATGCATCATTATACTTATTAATCAGATTAATAAGTTCATCCATTCGTTTTCTAATATCCATATTAAAAAATTATTCCATAAAGTTAATGGGAATACCAATAGAAATATACCTTAGTAAATTATTTTCATACCTTTGTATTATGGAAAAATTGATCATAGCCCCATCTGTATTATCTGCTGATTTTTCAAATTTAGGTTCTGAAATACAAATGTTAAATGAATCTGATGCCAAATGGATTCATATTGATATAATGGATGGAATGTTTGTACCCAACATTTCTTTTGGTTTTCCGGTGTTAGAAGCAATCAATAAAATATCAAAAAAGTTTTTAGATGTTCATTTAATGATCGAAAAACCAGAAAGGTATTTGACAAAATTTAAAGATGCGGGAGCAAATTTAATAACGGTTCATTATGAAGCTTGTACTCATATTCATAGAACGATTCAAGAAATAAAATCATTGGGTTGCCAAGTTGGCATAGCAATAAATCCCGGAACACCCGTTGCTGTATTAAATGAGGTTATCGGGTTAGTTGATTTAGTATTAATCATGTCAGTTAATCCTGGTTTTGGTGGACAAGAATTTATATCGAATAGCATTCAGAAAACAAAAGATGTCAAAGCATTAGCAACTAAATGTGGAAATGTAAATCTTAAGATTGAAATAGATGGTGGAGTCTCCTCATTAAACGCTATAGACTTAATTTCTGCTGGGGCCAATGTGTTAGTAGCTGGTAATTTTGTTTTTAATTCTAAAAACCCCAAATCTACTATTTCCGATTTGTTGAAACTTGGTGAATAAGGCATAGATGAAATTTACAAAAATAATACTCTTATTATTTTTCTGCTTGTTCCTAGAATTTCATAGTT
>CANIYB010000136.1 GCA_947471105.1 Cytophagaceae bacterium | reverse complement strand
CCAAAACGATAGGTGGTCCGCTTAAAATAATTGGACACAGATGTAAAATCAGGTGTAAATTCACCACCGATAGACCATTTTGTACTTACAGGAAGAGGCTTACTAGATCTACCTAAATTGTTGTCTACTTTAGACCAATCCGTTTGAGAATAGTCAATACCCACCATCCAAGCTGCAATTTTCTCTAAACTTACACCCAAACGGGTAGTGACAGGCAGATTTTGGGTAAAATTATACGTATTTCTAAGTGTATCTGCATTGATCATATTCATGCCTGATAAATCCATGATAGCAAACCTGTTCAGCTGAGTTGCATTCATTTTTGAGGTCAAATCCATGGTTGCACCGATATTCACAAAAAGATCATTTTTTAATGATTTACGATATGCCAACCCCGCTTTGAATGAAAAATCTGAATATGAATTCAAATTTTCTAATTGGATTTTATAAAATTGTCCGTCCGACATATTTTGGGTAGACACATTTCGATTAACGGTTCCAAAAAGATAATTGGCTTCTAATCCGATATAAAATTCTTTTCCGATCCTTACCCCATTAGCAAAACTCAATTTGGTAACGCTGCCTTTCCCTTCATAGCCATAGATTAAGCTATCTACACCTAATAAATTTAATCGACGAAATGATTTAGTAGTGTAATCGACCGCCGAATGAGGGCGAATTCCAATAGAAGCGGTCCAACGATTACTTATGGGCAAAGTCAATTGTAATGACTCATAATTACCTCCAAAAACTTGTTGCTTCTGGCGATAATCTTGTAAAGTTTTAAGCTCTGTGTTCACTCCTACTTCGAAAACCGTATAATGATTTCTGGCTAAAAGCGCTGGATTGATTGAATTTGCATAAATCCCATTCGAATTGGAAACCCCTATTCCACCCATCATCATGTTGGTCGCAGGCTCTGTTGGATATAATTCCCCCATTCCAATATAGGATAAAGGTGAATTAAGGATAGATTGGGCATTTAAGTTGGAGCACAAAAACAACAAACAAAAAGATATAAAGCTAAAAATCGCTCTATGCATTTTATTAAACAGGCAATTCGATGTTAATGGATTATAAATCATACAGTATTTATACGCTCTTTCAGTCAATTTAGTCTGCAAAGGTCGTAATTTTATTTCATATTCGATTAAGTATTTGGCTATATTTGAATTCAAAATAGAATAAGCATATGATTGACGCATTAGAAAATTGGTACCTGTTAGAAAATTCAGCCTTTGATTTAATTTTATTTCTAGGGATAATTCTTTTGGGAATAGCGCTCAAGCGTTTTTTCTCTAATTCGTTCTCGAAAATTGTTTTCCGATTTATCCCTGAAGAGTCTATTTCCATTCAGGATTGCGTCCAGCTATTAAGGAAGCCATTTGAATTATTGATCTTTTGGATTTTTTTATACTTGGCCGCACAAAATTTAAAAGTTCCAGCTCAGTGGAATTTTACACCCATTCAGGATTTTGGAATTTTATTTCTAATCAAAAAAGCGTTTGAAATTGCCATTATTTATACGGTGACTTGGGTCATCGTTCGATTGATGAAAGTAGTCATTTTAGTGGCACAAGAAAAATGGCAAGGAGTTGAGCAAAAATCTAAACAGCAATTTATCCCATTTTTAAATGACCTATCCATGGTCTTTATTATCACAGCATCCGGTTTTGTGATGCTAGGGAGAGTATTCCAAGTGGATGTAGTCGCATTGATAACGGGTTTGGGACTTGGAGGTTTGGCATTGGCATTAGCCGCTAGAGAAACCTTGGAGAATTTGTTTGCCTCTTTTACCATATTTTTAGATCTCCCCTTTGTGGTCGGCGACAGCATTCAGGTAGGTGGCATTTCAGGAGACATCGAAAAGATAGGATTTAGAAGTACCCGACTTCGGGGAGTAGATGGGAATTTAATCATGATTCCCAACCGTCTATTAACCTCGCAATCGTTGGAGAACATGAGTGAGCGAGATTTTCGCAGAGCCAAATTCAATTTAACTTGTGATTTAAAAACGAAGCCATCTCAAATTGAAAAAGCCATTGCAGACATCGAGGCGCTTATTTTACAAGATGCCCTTTGCAAGAAGAAAGCGCCAAAAATTGTTTTCGAAGGCTTTGGAACCTATTCATTAGACATTTCTGTAACCCTATTTGTATCTAGCAAGGACTTCACTAAATTTCAATTGGTCAAGCAAGAAATCAATTTAGGCATCCTGAAAATTTTAGAAAAGGAAGGAATCGAATTAGCTAGTTCTGTGAAATAATACGCGTTGGCATTAACCCACCAATTCTTTTAAATCAGCATCATGGATCATCTTTTTCTCATCTGCCATGATTAAAAAGCGCGTATATAATTTATCTAAGTCCGGCTTTTCGAATTCGTACCCTAACAAACTTAAGCGATGCCTTAGCGCGGCTCTACCCGATCTTGAAGTCAATAAAATAGCCGAAGAAGGTACACCTACATCCTCAGGATTCATGATTTCGTAATTCTGCGCATGCTTTAAAAATCCATCTTGGTGAATACCTGAGGAATGGGCAAACGCATTTGCGCCAACAATCGCCTTATTTGCCTGCACGGGCATCCCCATTAAATTCGAAACTAAACAACTGGTTGGATATAAATATTGAGGATGAATGCCCGTCGTAAATCCTAAATCTTTATGCACATTTAAGATCATGGCAATTTCTTCCAACGAAGTATTTCCAGCTCGTTCCCCAATTCCATTAATCGTCACTTCGACTTGGCGTGCACCCGCTTGGATTCCGGCAATCGTATTTGCAGTCGCTAAACCTAAATCATTATGATTGTGCATCGAAATCGTTGCCTGATGAATATTATCCACATGCTCATATAAATAGGAAATGCGTTGGTGCATTTGGTGAGGAAGTAAATATCCGGTTGTATCAGGCAAATTAACGACCGTAGCCCCAGCCTTAATGACCGCATGAGTAAGCTTTGCCAAAAACTCCAAATCAGCCCGACCCGCGTCTTCCGCAAAAAACTCCACATCTTCCACAAAAGACTTAGCATAATCAACAGCCCAAATGGCTTGTTCGATAATTTTTTCTCGGGTTGAATTAAACTTATGAATGATATGTACATCGGAAGAACCTATGCCTGTATGAATTCTAGGCCTTTTTGCTGTTTTTAAAGCTTCAGCGGCCGCATCGATGTCCTCCTTTTTTGCACGGGATAAGGCACAAACCGTTGGTTCTGAAACCGCATCACAAATGGCTTTTACCGAGGCGAAATCGCCCGGAGATGAAATAGGAAATCCAGCTTCAATGATATCAACACCCAATTTTTCTAGCTCCTTTGCCACCTCCACTTTCTCTTCTCGGTTTAATTGACAACCAGGAACTTGCTCTCCATCACGTAAAGTAGTATCAAATATTTGAATGCGGTTACTCATGTTTTTTATTAATTAATTAGATGCAAAACTACCTTTAATTATATTACGAAGCAATTTTAAGCAATATAGCTAAGGTATTTTTTTAGATTATAAATCTTAAATAAGCCATTAAATATATATTTTTAGATTAATATATTTAAAATAAAACATATTTAAGATTTATACTCTTAATTGTCGAAAACGCTTAGAATAAAAATTTTATGATAAAAATGATAAAAGATCAATAA
Source organism: Cytophagaceae bacterium (assembly GCA_947471105.1). GTDB lineage: Bacteria > Bacteroidota > Bacteroidia > Cytophagales > Spirosomataceae > Aquirufa. The sequence goes on along the minus strand of CANIYB010000136.1, from coordinate 3,148 downwards.
ACTGAATGAGCTATTTTTGTGATTTCGGGAAATCTTTTGGGATCAAAATTTCCTCCTGAAATAATGCAGACAACCACTTTATTTTTTATTTGATCCTGAATCAGTGCTAAACCAGCCACGCTTAAAGCACCGGCAGGCTCCACAATCATCCCTTTCATGGCATATAAATTGAGCATCGTTTGGCATAGATGATTTTTATCGATGGTCAACATTTGATTGATTCCATCAAGGCATATCGAAAAGTTATGTGCGCCCACCTGTTTGACAGAAGCACCATCCACAAATTTATCTATATCATTTAGGTGTATCAACTCACGTGCCCGAATACTTTCGGACATCGATGGAGCACCCGCAGGCTCCAAACCAACTAAATTAGTGTCCGGTGAAAGCTCGCGTAAAACCAAACTGGCCCCAGCAGCTAAACCACCACCGCCCACAGGCACCATTAAATAATCTAGTTTCTGACCTAATTGCTCCATAATCTCCAATGTGACCGTTGCTTGACCTGCGATAATATCAAAGTCATCAAAAGGGGGAATGTAAATAGCGTTTTGAGTCTCGCAATATTTCCGAGAGGCATCGAAAGCCTCGTCATAGGTTTCGCCTACTAAATTAATTCGGATGTAATCTTGGCCAAAAAACCGAACAGCGTCAAGCTTCTGAAGGGGTGTGGATTTGGGCATAAAAATGTTGCCCTTTATTTTCATTTTGGCGCAGGAAAATGCGACACCTTGTGCATGATTGCCAGCAGAAGCCGCGACAATTCCTTGAGGCCGTAATGATTCAGGAATATTCGAAATTTTAAAATAGGCCCCACGGATTTTATAGGACCTTACGGTTTGTAAGTCCTCTCGTTTTAAAAAAATCTGGGCACCATAGCGATCAGAAAGCGGAACCGAGTATTCTAAAGGCGTGCGTTTGACCACGCCATCTAATAATAACGCTACTTTTTTTATATCTGATAGGCTAGGAACAGTAATCAGTTTGTTGAATTCCATGCCCCCAAATTTACAAAAAAAAGGAGGTGCCAAATGCACCTCCTTCAATATTCCTAAAATAAATTTGTTGCAAAGAGCATTTGCAATAAACCAGTTGAAATTAGTTGTTTTCAGGGCGTAAGCTACGAACAGCAGCTCCCGCTCTCCACATTTCAGACTCACGCAATTCCGTTAATTCAGCTTCTAATTTAACCCGGTAATCAGGTTGAGAATTCAAATCAATCGAACGTGCAGCCTCCGCTTGTGTCTTCACTGAATTATATAATTTTTCAAAAACGGGTTTAGTCGCATCACGGAATGGTCTCCACCAATCCAAAGCACCCCTTTGAGCCGTTGTTGAGCAGTTGGCATACATCCAATCCATTCCATTCTCAGCCACTAAAGGCATCAAGGATTGTGTTAATTCCTCAACTGTTTCATTGAATGCTTCTGAAGGAGAATGGCCATTAGCTCTTAATACTTCGTATTGAGCAGCAAAAATTCCTTGGATAGCACCCATCAAAGTACCACGCTCACCCGTCAAATCTGACGTAACTTCTTTGTAAAAATCAGTTTCAAACAAATAGCCTGAACCTACGCCAATCGCCATGGCGATACACTTTTCACGTGCTTTTCCTGAGGCATCTTGGTAGATAGCAAAAGAAGAATTCAATCCTTTTCCTGCTACAAACATACGGCGAAGAGAAGTACCTGAGCCTTTAGGCGCAGCTAAGAATACATCCACATCTGCTGGAGGGATAATACCCGTTTTCTCTTTGTACGTTATTCCAAAGCCATGAGAAAAATAAAGCGACTTTCCAGCCGTTAAATATTTCTTCACGGTAGGCCATAACTCAATTTGAGCTGCATCTGATAATAAGTAACAAATAATGGTACCTTTTTCTAATGCCTCCTCAATTTCAAATAAGGTTACCCCTGGAACCCAGCCATCAGCAACGGCCTTGTCATAGGTTTTTCCTTTTCTTTGACCTACAATTACATTCAGGCCATTGTCCTTCATGTTTAATGCTTGGCCCGGACCTTGTACCCCATAACCGATCACCGCAATGGTCTGATCTGATAATACTTGTCTAGCTTTCTCTAATGGAAACTCTTCTCTAGTCACTACGTCTTCTACAACACCTCCGAAATTAATCTTTGCCATTTTAATTCTTGTTTAATTTATTATTCTTTCATTTTATACAATTTCCCAATTACCTTCTTCAGGTAAAAACTCGACTAAGCCTTTCTCCGTTTTTCCTACCGCCACTCGTCCAGACTTCACATATTCTAAAATTTCCCAATTTTTCATGTAGGAATAAAACTCATGAATTTCTTCTTCGGTCCCATTTTTTTCTACCACCACATATTCTAAACCCCAATGAACCACCTTCGCATTCCAATCCAAATTGATCGTTTTAACATCCAATGGTTCACTTCCCAAAGGTGTCGATATCTTAAATAATGCAATCTCATTAAATACGATTTCATCATCCAAATACCCAAAAACGGCCAATACATCGGTAATTTTTCGTATTTGTCTAACTAATTTTTCTACAAATTCACGGCTCTGACTGCGAATAACAATGGTAAATCGGGAAACCCCTTTTCGCTCTGTCTCAGAAACCGTTAAGCATTCGATATTAATCCGACGACGCGTAAAGATAATCGTGATCCGGTTTAATAAACCAACCGTATTTGTCGTAAAAATAGAAATCGTATAATTTGTTAACATATTTTACTCTAGCCTTATACTCGTTACGCAACCTCCCGCAGGAACCATTGGAAATACATTTTCTTCTTTTTCACAAACAATTTCCAATAAATAGGGCTTATCAGAGTTCAATAATGTATCTAAAGATTCACTCAATAAACTTCGGTCACTTACTTTATGACCATCTATCCCAAAACCCTTAGCAATCGTAATAAAATCTGGATTTTGTAGTTCTACAAAGGAATAGCGATTGTCAAAAAACAACTGTTGCCACTGACGAACCATTCCCAAGAAATTATTATTTAAAATGATAATTTTAACGGGAAGGCCACTCTGTGCAATCGTACCCAATTCCTGCAAAGTCATTTGAAAACCACCATCTCCGATGACAGCCACAACTTCCCGATGAGGAACCGCTACTTTAGCCCCAAATGCAGCTGGCAATGCAAATCCCATG
>CANIYB010000135.1 GCA_947471105.1 Cytophagaceae bacterium | reverse complement strand
CTCGAAAGATTGGATGTACTGAGGAAAATGTTTTATGGATCCGATAAAAGCTTTGGGAAGAAGAAAATTAATTTAGTTTCTCAGGCAAAATCTCCTGGTTTTGGGAAGTATGTTGAGAATAATTTGTGGACCTATGGGGGTCTTCAGTTTGCGACAATCCATTTAGTGGGATCCAATAATAATTTCAAAGATGCAGGGGATAATCAAGAATTTATCGACCGTGAAAAGGCAAATTTGGCCTGGCTTGAACAGGTATTTGCAGCCGCTCAAGATAAAAAGGGACTTATGCTTTTTACTCAAGCCGATATGTTTTATAAAGACATGAAGCCTAGTAAGGGCTTTGAAAAAGTGGTCAACAAATTAAGTGAGTTGACCCAGAAATATGGTAAGCAGGTTTTTTTAGTGAATGGCGATTCCCATCGTTTCATCACGGATAAGCCTATTTTAATCAATGATCAAAAAGCTACTTTAATGAACTTTACTCGTGTTCAGGTTTTTGGTGATGCGGAAATGGCTGCGATTAAAATCACCTATGACCCAAAATCCACCACACTTTTCCAAGTGGAACAGATGTTGATCGATTAGCGATTAGGATATACTTTCTCAAGCCAAGCAGCTGTTTTGATAAAAACATCGGCAAGGCTTTTTTTCATTTCATGGGTCTCATTGGGGTACAAATTCAATTCAGTCTTGATACCTAGTTGAAGTAGCTTCGCATGTAAATTTTTAGCCTGATGTACGTCGACCAATTCATCGTTTTCCCCATGAAAAATGACAGTGGGCACCCCTGACTTTTTACTTAAATTGAATAATGGACTGGATGTTTTTGCAATTTCTGCTTTGGCATCCGGATTACCTAAAAAATAACTAATGGTCGCATCCGCAATGCCTTGTCGGCCCCGAATGGTGCTATCAGATAAATCTGTAGGCCCCACAATATCCACCACCGTTTTGGTCATTTTTTGTGAATCATTGGCGTAGGCATACATGAGGGCTAAATGTGCTCCGGCACTGGCGCCAATTAAGGCGAAAGACTTTTTCTTGTAACCAAGGCTATCGGCTTTGCTTGAAATGTATTGCAATGCTTGGCTTACGTCGTCCATTTGAGTGGGATATTTATTAGACCCGACTTTGACAAAACGGTAATTAATGGAGGCCATGGCATATCCTTTTTGGCCCACCAGCAAATCGATTAAAGGTTTTGGCAATTGGTGTTTCCCGCCTTTGGACCAAAATCCCCCATGAATAAATACGACCATAGGCGTTTTTTCTCCATGCTTTTTAGGCAAGTAAATGTCTAGTTCATTGCGGTGGTCAGGGGCATTTCCATAGACCAGATTGGCAATAGTTTGAAAGTTAACGGAGTCGGCAAGGACAATTTTACTTCTTGCGCTTGCCGAAAAGACTGCCGTTTGAATGAAAATAAAAACCCAGAAGCAAGTAATTTTACGCATATAGTATAAAAAATAAGGGCACGATTTGTGCCCTATGAAAATTTTATTTTGCCGGAGTTAAGATGATGTTTCGGTATTCAACAGGCCCATGATCTCCTTGAATCATGATAGGACCCGGCTCAGATTCATTGCTGTCCATAGCTCCTCCTGTGATACCTGGAATTTCTTGCTTATAAATTATTTGCTTTCCATTTCCGACCAAAGTGACCAATCGGCCCACCAAAGTAACATCAAAGGATTGCCATTCTCCAGGCTCTTTAGCCACCATTTCTAACGGAGCAATAAATCCATAAATAGCGCCTAAATAATCTTTTAAAGGAGGCATGCCTTTGCTGTCGGAAACTTGAACTTCATAACGTCCTCTTAAATAGACACCGCTATTGCTTTCTTTGGGATATCTGAATTCAATGTGTAATTTAAAGTCCGTATAGGTATTTTTTGTCCGGATATTAGCCCCAGATTTTGGACTTTTTAATGCACCATCTTCTACGATCCATTGGTTTTTCTTAGTTCCTAATGTCTCCCAGCCCGTTAAATCTTTTCCATTAAATAGGGTAATGGGTTTATCCCAAACAGGTTCTTTGTCACGCCATAATTTCGGAGCTCTTACGCCAACCCAAGTCAAATTTTCTCCTTTTGAAGTGATCATGGTGCCTGATAATTTTTCATTTTCAAGCGTACCTTCTACTTGTAAATCTTGGTCTGAATCATCCCATTGCGGAGGTATGCGGAAGGATAATTTTCCATCTTTGAAATTAATTTTAGAAACGGGTCTTGCACTTCCTCCGTCGGCTACAAAAGAACCCGTTAAAGTTCGGATGCCGGAGTGATTTACTTCCAGCCACGATGGCAACTTTTTGTCTCCTTTCGTTACGGTAATATCCCAGCGTCCCTCGAGACTTTCATCTCCTGTAGGTTTAGCTGTTAATGTCATATTTGACATGACAAGAAAACTTAAAAATAGGGTAATTGTATTTTTCATAATTGTTTATTTTGAACCTTAAATTAATCAAAATTTCAAGGCAAATCAAAAGCTACATTTGCCGGATTCAAAAAAACCATGAAAGGTCAGGTCATGGTAGATTCAAAATTGTCTGATATAAATTTGTTCCTCCCGAAAAGAAAATATAGTTTTATAAGATATTAGCTTATCTAAACCTAAAAATAATCAGCTTTCATAAGAGCTAGATTAACCTCATATTCTATGAAAAACTCACACTTAAAATTCGTTTTATTGGGCCTAGTGCTCTTTAGTTCTTTTAGTTTTATTTCTTATCGCTGGAATGCCAATCTTAAAAAGAAGGTCGTTGAAGCCACCGACATCAAAGTTCCTGCAGGTTTTGTAGTCCAAGTAATGGCTTCGGATTTAGGGGCCACCCGGCATTTGGCCATTTCCAAAAATGGAGATATCTATGCTAAATTATCAAAATTGAAAGAGGGGAAAGGGATTTATTTGTTGCGTGACACCAATAAAGATGGGGTTATCGACGAGACGAAGCTTTTCGGAAATTACACGGGAACAGGGATTGTTATCAATAAAGGATTTCTTTATGCTTCATCAAATAAGGGTATTTATCGCTATAAGTTGAACGCAAATGAGGAGGTAATCGATACAGAAAATCCTGAAAACATTGTCAATGGTTTATTAGATCACGGCCGTGATAATGCGAAACCTTTTTCTTTTGACAATAAATCGAACTTATACGTTTCCATTGGTTCTTATAATGACGCTTGTAGAATTCCAGGCACTGGGACAGGAATGGTTCCTTGTTCAATTTTAGATTCAGCCGGTGGAATTTGGAAATTCAATGCGGATAAATTAAATCAAGGATTTAAAGATGGTACGCGATATGCGACTGGAATTAAAAATGCCGTTGGTACTTTTTGGAATACAAAAACCAATTCACTTTTTGTAACGGCACATGGCCGTGGTCAATTCCATGATTTTTATCCTCAGTTTTATACAGCTAAGCAAAGCCAAGAAATGCCTGCCGAGGCTATTTACGAAGTACATGAGGGAGATGATGCGGGTTGGCCTTATATCTATTATGACCAATTCCAAAATAAAAAAATTCAAGCTCCTGAGTATGGTGGGGATGGTAAAAAAGTAGGGGGCGAAAAAGCGATTGATCCTACCGTTGCTTTCCCAGCGCACATGGGACCGAATGATTTACTTTTCTACACGGGTAAAATGTTTCCCGCCAAATACAGAAATGGTGCATTCGTAGCCTTTCATGCGCAATCAGCGGAATTGAAAAAAGGGTATTTAGTTGCTTTTGTTCCTTTTGTGAATAATAAGCCAAGCGGCAAATGGGAGATTTTTGCAGATAATTTTGCTGGTATCGATCTAGTTAAACCTTCTGGTCCGATCCAACATCGTCCTTGCGGTTTAGCACAAGGACCTGACGGTTCTCTCTATGTGTGTGATGATTTGAATGGGTCTATCTACCGCATTGCCTATAAAAAATAAATAGGTTTAAATTTCTGGGCTATGAAGATTTTCCATATTGCGATCACTTTTTTCGTGTCAGCGACCATAACGCTTGCACAAATTCCAGTCATTTGGAAAGAAAGCTATCCGGGGATTTGGAAAGCGGAAGTGGGCAAACCACAAAAACACAGTTTACTAAAAGCGGCTGGGGGAAAGGCTAATTTAGCCGCGCTCCAAATTTTGCCTAAGACCCAATTTCCCTTAGACAAGGCTGCGATTGAAGTCAAGGTCATTGATGGTAAAACGTACTTGAAATTTCCCCTTCAAAAAGAAGAGCAAATTTTTGGTTTAGGTTTAAATTTTCAAACGGTCAATCAGCGCGGTCGGATTTTAAATCTCCATATGGATCACTTCGGGGGCAAGGATAACGGTCGGACGCACGCGCCTGTACCATTTTATGTGTCCACCAAAGGCTACGGAGTTTTAATTGACGCGGCTCAATACATCACCGTTTATGCGGGAACCGGAGTTCGAGTAGATTCCAAAAATCCTCCTGAATTACAGGATCGGAATACCAATAAAAAATGGGATGCGCAGCCTTATTCAGATGCGGTTGAGATATTAGTTCCAGCCTCAGGAACAACGCTATATGTTTTTGCTGGCCCGTCGACCATGCAGGTCGTTCAGCGCTATAATTTGATGAGCGGTGGTGGATATTTGCCGCCTAAATGGGGTTTAGGGTTTACCCAACGAGTACCCACGCTGTATTCACAAGACGATATTTTAAAGGAAGTAAGCAGTTTTGAGGAACATGATTTCCCTTTGGATTTTATTGGCGTAGAGCCAGGTTGGCACAGCATGTCCTATCCTTGTACTTTTGAATGGGATCCGACTCGATTTCCTCAACCTAAATTATTTTTAGACCAATTAGCAGCGAAGGGGGTTTCGGCCAATTTATGGTTGAATCCTTATGTTTCTCCTAAGTCATCTTTGTATCCTTTGGTCAAAAACTTCACGGGTTCACATACGGTTTGGAATGGTTTAGTGCCTGATTTTACGTTGGCCAAAACACGCCAATTATACAAAAATCACTTTAAGAAAAATCATTTGGACATTGGGGTTGGTGGATATAAAATTGACGAGGTGGATGGTTACGACAATTGGGTTTGGCCGGATGTAGCCACGTTTCCATCGGGTACTAGTGCCGAACAGATGCGGCAAATGTATGGGTCTTTGGTTCAAAAAATGACGGCCGATTGGTACAAAGAAATCAACAAACGAACCTACGGTTTAGTACGTGCGTCGAATGCGGGAGCGAGTCATTTGCCTTATGTGATTTACAACGATTATTACAACCATAAAGATTTTATTACCGCTTTAGTGAATAGTAGTTTTGTCGGCGTACTCTGGACCCCCGAAGTTCGTGCCTCAAAAACAGCCGAGGAGTGGATCAGAAGAATGCAATCGGCTTGTTTTTCTCCTATGGCCATGATCAACGCTTGGGCCGATGGCACCAAACCATGGACTTTTCCTGAGGTGGCTGATGCGGTTAAGGACGTGGCCAATTTACGGATGCAATTACTTCCTTATTTGTATACGACTTTCGCCGCGTACCATCGAGAAGGAAAACCTCCGTTTAGGGCGATGCAATTGGTGGATGGTTTTGTCTCCCAAAATATTCAGGAGCGAGGGCAATTTGACGCGACTCAGAATCCATACCAAATGGCTATCCGCAAAGATATAAAGGATCAATACATGATGGGCGACGCCATTTTAGTGGCCCCGATGTTTGCCGGCGAGAAAACAAGAAATGTTATTCTGCCAAAAGGTAAATGGTATGATTTTTACACGGGTGCGTTTGTGGGTGAAAATCAAATCATTCAGATCGAACCTTCATTGGAAAAAATTCCTTTATTTGTTCGTGATGGAGGAATTATACCGATGGTTCCTGTACATAGACAAGCTCCCAAAATGGATCAAAAATGGCCGCTTGAAATGCGTCATTATGGAAAATCTACAGGAGAGTTTACGCTATATGACGATGATGGAAAATCCTTTGATTATGAAAAAGGTGCTTTTTCTCTGACCCATTTTTCAGTCCAAAAAGATGCTCAAGGGAAATTGGCCGGAAGCCAACCTACTCAAGCCCCCATGGGATATGTAAAAGAAGTAAAATGGGTCTTTATGACCCAATAATTACTTCTTTTTTGCCCAATGCTTTTCCAGTGATTTGATAAAAAATCCGCCCACCACGCTTCTTGCTTGAAACCCTACTTGGGCTCCCGTTGTCGTTTCATGCCAGTCGCTAAAGGGTACACGACTTGAACTTTCATTCATGAATTTGTAAATCGGATGGACAAAAGATTGGAAATCTTTTTGATTGTCGGCCAAAGTAGCCGTCCACATAATCCAATCACTTTTAGTATACGTTTTACGACTGTCTAATGGCAATCCGTAGCCATTTTGCTTGGTTAAATAATACGCTATTTCTTTTTGATAAACGCTTTTAGGAAATAAATTGAGCCCCAGTAATTTATCCCAAACCAAATTATATTTTTGACTCCAAGTATTATTTTTATTGAACGTAAGGGCATAATGATCACCCTCATCAGCCATTTTCATCCACTTAGCGGCGTAGTCTTTCGCGATGGCTTGCATCGAATCGGCTGTTGACTTTAAACCTAAACTTCTGGCCATTTGTGCATAAGCACCTATCCCATTGATGGCTTTGATGGATAAGTTGGCATTTCGCTCCAAATGTCCTGCAAAATCATCGGTGCATAATTGGTTCACTGGATCTAATCCATCTTTGACTAAAAAGGAAACCCAGCGAGTGAGCGTCTCCCAGTGTTTTTTTGCAAATTGTGCGTTGCCATCTTCTTTGCAAATAGCCCCTGTTAAAATCACCATATTGCCAGCTTCTTCTACAGGCATATCCTCTGGATATGTTT
>CANIYB010000134.1 GCA_947471105.1 Cytophagaceae bacterium | reverse complement strand
TGGTTTAGGCATGTTTTCACCTTTTACGATTGCTTCGTATGCCTTAGCACGACCGATGACATCATCCGATTTCACCGTTAAAATCTCTTGCAAGATATTAGCAGCTCCAAATGCCTCCAATGCCCAAACTTCCATCTCACCAAAACGCTGACCTCCAAATTGAGCTTTACCTCCTAATGGTTGTTGCGTAATTAATGAATAAGGCCCGATCGAACGTGCGTGCATTTTATCGTCAACTAAGTGACCTAGTTTCAGCATGTAGATAATACCAACAGTAACGGGTTGGTCAAATTTATCTCCAGTCAAACCATTGTACAAATACGTACGGCCCCAATCTGGTAAACCAGCTAATGTTAATTCAGCCGCTACCTCAGCTTCAGTTCCACCGTCAAAAATAGGTGTCGCATAACGCTTGCCTAATTTTTGTCCAGCCCAACCTAATACTGTTTCATAGATTTGACCTAAGTTCATACGAGAAGGTACTCCCAATGGATTCAATACGATATCAACTGGTGTTCCATCTTCTAAGAATGGCATATCTTCCTCACGAACGATACGAGCTACAACACCCTTATTTCCGTGACGACCCGCCATCTTATCACCCACTTTCAACTTACGTTTCTTGGCGATATAAACTTTAGCTAATTTGACAATACCTGCAGGTAATTCATCTCCTACTTCTAACACAAAACGCTCACGCTTGAATTGTCCAGCGATTTCATTTCTGCGTCCGTGGAAATTTTTGATCAATTGTAAGAAATTTGCATTTACTTCCGCATCTGCAGTGGCATCTTCTACGATTAAGTCAGATAATAAGTTAGCCTCTTCAGGAACCGCATAGGTAGACTCATCACGATACATATTTTTCTCAGGGAATAATAATTCCTCAATATTCTTAGCAGTGAATTTCACACCTTTCTCCACGATCACTGTTCCAAACTTATGGCGAATACCCCCACATGTTTTTCCAGCTAATAAAGCAACGGTCTTTTCGATCATGATGCGGCGAATTTCCAATAGGTCCTTGCCATATACTTTCATCACTTTCTTTAATTCAGCCTTCGACTTATCACGCTCTTCTTTATCCTTTTTAGGACGAGCAAATAATTTAGTGTCGATGACCACACCTTTTAACGATGGTGGCGCTTTTTTAGAAGCATCTTTTACATCACCCGCTTTGTCACCAAAGATGGCACGTAATAATTTCTCTTCTGGTGTCGGATCAGACTCTCCTTTTGGCGTAATTTTACCAATCAAGATATCTCCCTCTTTTACATCAGATCCTACACGTACTACTCCATTTTCATCAAGGTTACGTACCGTTTCTTCCGAAACGTTTGGAATTTCAGAAGTTAATTCTTCCTCACCACGTTTTGTATCACGCACCTCTAATTCAAATTCCTCAATGTGGATTGAAGTAAAGATGTCATCGCGAACTACTTTCTCTGAGATCACAATCGCATCCTCAAAGTTATATCCTTGCCATGGCATGAACGCCACTTTCATATTACGTCCTAAGGCTAATTCACCCGCTTGAGTTGCATAACCCTCGCAAAGCGCTTGTCCTTTTGATACCTTATCTCCTTTGAAAACAATCGGTTTTAAGTTGATCGTCGTATCCTGATTCGTTCTACGGAATTTAATCAAATTGTATTCCTTAGTAGAACCACTGAAACTGATTAATTTTTCAGATTCAGTTTGATCATAATTAACTACGATACGTAAAGCATCTACATATTCTACAACTCCCGTTCCTTCAGCAACCACCAAAGTACGTGAGTCAATCGCTACACGATGCTCTAAACCTGTTCCTACGATCGGTGCTTCTGGGCGCAACAATGGCACCGCTTGGCGCTGCATGTTGGATCCCATCAAGGCACGGTTTGCATCATCATGCTCCAAGAATGGAATCATAGAAGCCGCTACCGAAACAATTTGGTTAGGCGCTACGTCCATGAATTGTGCATCTGCTGGATTTACCAATGGAAAATCTCCCTCAAAACGCGCCTTAACGCGTTCTGATAAGAATTTACCCGTTTTATCAATCATGGCATTTGCCTGAACGATGTTTTTACCATCTTCTTCCTCAGCCGTTAAATATTCAACGTGCGTCGTAATATCTACTTTTCCTCCGTCAATAATACGGTATGGAGTTTCGATGAATCCCATTGAATTCACTTTCGCATGCACACAAAGAGAAGAAATCAAACCGATGTTCGGTCCCTCTGGTGTTTCAATCGTACAAAGACGACCGTAGTGCGTGTAGTGAACGTCACGAACCTCGAAACCAGCTCTTTCACGTGAAAGTCCACCAGGTCCTAGTGCCGACATACGGCGCTTGTGCGTAATCTCAGCCAATGGATTCGTTTGATCCATGAATTGAGATAACTGATTTGTTCCAAAGAATGAGTTAATAACAGACGATAAAGTACGGGCATTAATCAAATCCACCGGCTTAAAGTCCTCATTATCACGTACGTTCATTCGCTCTTTGATGGTACGAGCCATACGTGCTAGTCCAACTCCAAACTGAGCATATAGTTGCTCACCTACCGTACGAACACGACGATTAGATAAGTGGTCAATATCATCCACAACCGCACGTGAATTGATCAAACCGATCAAGTATTTTACGATGGATATGATGTCCTCTTTGGTTAAAACTTTAACCTCCATCGGAATATCATGACCTAATTTTTTGTTGATACGGTAACGACCAACTTCCCCTAAATCATAACGCTTGTCCGAGAAGAACAAGTTTTGAATGATGTCACGAGCCGTTTGCTCATCGGGAGCATCCGTATTACGTAATTGCTTGTAGATTACTTCAACCGCCTCTTTTTCAGAGTTTGAAGTATCTTTTTGCAAGGTATTATATATGATGTTATAATCAGATACGTTGACATCGTCCTTATGAAGAATGATGGTGCTTGAACCCGAATCTAAAATCGTTTCAATTTCGTTCTCCGTAATAACCGTATCACGCTCGATTAAAATTTCATTTCTGTCAATAGAAACCACCTCACCAGTATCCTCATCTACGAAGTCTTCTTGCCATGTTTTCAAAACCCTAGCAGCAAGTCGGCGACCTACAGTCGACTTCAATGTTTTCTTATCCACATTTAATTCCTCAGCTAAGCCGAAAAGATCTAAAATGTCTTTGTCATTTCCGTATCCAATCGCACGTAGCAACACGGTTACTGGGAACTTTTTCTTACGGTCAATGTATGCATACATGACGTTATTAACGTCTGTCGCAAATTCAATCCAAGATCCCTTGAACGGAATGATACGTGCCGAATACAATTTTGTTCCGTTCGTATGCTTTGATTGTGCAAAGAACACACCTGGTGAACGATGTAGCTGGGATACAATTACACGCTCAGCGCCATTGATCACGAATGATCCACGCTCAGTCATATAAGGGATGTTACCCAAGAACACTTCTTGTTCAATGGTTTGGAAATCCTCGTTGTCCGTGTCATTACAGATCAAACGCAACTTGGCTTTTAAAGGTACCGAATACGTCAATCCTCGGTCGATGCATTCATCTACCGAATATTTCGGTGGATCTACTGAATAATCAACAAATGAAAGCACGAAGTTCTCACGCGAATCCGCGATCGGAAAATTTTCGGCAAATACTTTAAATAAACCTTCGTCGGTCCGATTCTCTGCAGCTGTTTCTAACTGGAAAAAATCCTGGAAGGATTTGATTTGGATATCCAGAAAATCTGGATAATTGATCACAGATTGCGTTTTCGCAAAGCTATGTCTTCCGGTGGCAGTGATGTTACTCAAGGCTTTATACGTTTTAAATTAAATTGAAAAAAGGCCCAACTGGGCACAGTTTCTCGCTTTTTCAAGCGAAAATTAAAAGCTGAATGCCTCGTAGATGATAAAAATGAATTCCCTTTGCGCCTCCCCTACGATAAGAGATTTGTGTTTCAGAAATCATTTCTCGGATAGTCCCGAAGGTTTGTATCCTAAAATAGCCTGCAAAATTACTGATAATTTTTTGAAAGTCAACTATATGTAAAAAAAAATATCCAAATTGGATTTATGCCTTTCAAAAAGGCAGATAAACCTAACCATTTAAAATTATGCGCGCTAAAATCCACTACTACTTGAGGTTTGTTTTCGGCTTTTCTCAAAGTGATATTAATGGAATGTATTCTTTGTTTTTGCTTTTATTGGTTTATGTGCTGGCTTCCTATGGGTATCGATATATAGAGGGGGTAAAATTGGCCATTTCATTTCAGCCTAAGGTTTGGAATTCTGCTTTGGTCAAAATGCCTAAGCAGCGAGAATGGACGAATTATCCTGTACATAAAAAATGGGAGCGGAGGGCTGGGTCTATGAGCAATTTCAAAGGACGTATTTTTCCTAGGTATGTTAGGAAGTTGGCGCAAAATCAACATTGGACTTTGGATATCAATATGGCAGATTCGGTTGCTTGGGTAGGTTTAAAAGGGATTGGGCCGGGCTTTGCTAAACGGATTTTGGCATATCGCCAACGCTTAGGTGGGTTTAATGCGGTAATGCAACTCAAGGAAGTATATGGGTTGGATTCTGTGTGGGTGGAAGAAAATAAATCACATTTGAAAATTGGCGCCGGAGTTTTTCGGACTTTGCGAGTGAACCAATTGGCATGGAATGAGTTCAGGCACCCTTATTTACCTTATGCACAAGTTAAATTATTTTTAACCTATAGAAAGCAGCATCCTTATATATCGAGTTATGAAGAATTGGAGAAAATTCATGGCTTGGATTTGAGCATTTGGACACGATTAAAACCATACCTTTCCTATGAGCCTTGAAAATTACTTATAAAAGGTTTAATTTGGCGTTACATTTCAACAAACAAAAAATAATATGTCTACTGGTTTTTTCAATAATCCTGTCCCAATAAATGAGCCCACTTTTTCATATGCATGGGGTAGTGCAGAGCGAAATCGTTTACAAGAAACGATCTCGGAATTAAGGGGTCAGCAAATTGATATTTCTATGCGGATTGGTGGGAAGGACGTTCGGGGTTCTCGAAAAACTTCCATGAGTTGCCCACATGACCATCAGCATATTTTGGGTTATTATTATGAGGGGGGAAAGAAAGAAGTTTCTGAGGCGATTGACGCTGCGTTGAGTGCGCATGCAGCCTGGTCGGCAATGCCATGGGAAAGGAGAGCAGCGATTTTTTTAAAAGCGGCTGAACTTTCGGCGACTAAATATCGAATGCAATTGAACGCGAGAACGATGTTGGGGCAGTCGAAAAATGCATATCAAGCAGAGATTGATGCGGCATGTGAGTGGGTAGATTTTTTACGATTCAATGTGCATTTTGCCTCGCAGATATTTTCAGATCAGCCGATTTCTTCGCCAGGTGTGTGGAATCGAGTGGAGTACAGGGCCTTGGAGGGATTTGTGTACGCGTTGACGCCCTTTAATTTTACCGCTATTGCCGGAAATTTACCGGCGGCCCCAGCTTTGATGGGGAATACGGTTGTTTGGAAGCCGTCGCCTTCGCAGGTTTATTCGGCGGGTTTGTTGATGGAAATTTTGGAGGAGGCGGGATTGCCGGCTGGGGTGATTAATTTGGTTTTTGCGGATGGGCCGGAAGCTGGGGAGGTCGTGTTTTCTCATCGAGATTTTGCTGGGGTTCATTTTACGGGGTCTACGGCAGTTTTTCAAACGATTTGGAAGAATATTGGGAATAATATATCTACCTATAAATCGTATCCTAGGATTGTGGGTGAAACGGGCGGCAAAGATTTTGTCGTTGCACATGCATCGGCTGATCCGAAAGCCTTGGCTGTGGGTTTAATCAGAGGAGCTTTTGAGTATCAGGGTCAAAAATGTTCTGCAGCATCGCGGGCATATGTACCTAAATCGATATGGCCGCAGGTGGCGGAATATTTGCGGGAGGATTTGGCAGCGATTCAAATGGGAGGAACGGAGGACTTTGGTAATTTTGTGAATGCGGTGATAGATGCCAAAGCGTTTGCTAAGATTACTTCATTTATAGCGGATGCTAAAAAAGACTCGGCGGTTAGCATTTTTGCCGGGGGTGGGAGTGATGATACGAAGGGGTACTTTGTGGAGCCAACGATCTTGTTGACGACTGATCCAAAATCGAGAACCATGGTGGAGGAAATTTTTGGTCCTGTGCTGACTATATATATATATGAAGACAAGGATTGGGCGAAGACTTTGAAAATGGTTGATGAGACATCAGCCTATGCATTGACGGGTGCGATTTTTGCTCAGGATTCCTATGCGATGGAGGAGGCGAAGTTGGCCTTAATGCATGCGGCGGGAAATTTATATTTAAATGATAAGTGTACGGGTGCGGTGGTGGGCCAACAACCTTTTGGTGGGGCGCGGGCATCTGGCACGAATGATAAGGCGGGGTCTTACTTGAATTTATTGCGTTGGGTTTCTCCTCGAACGATCAAAGAAGTGTTTGTTTCGCCGACGGATTTCCGTTATCCATTCTTAGAAAAATAGCCATAAGACTTATTTTTAAAAGAAATCCTTAATTTTTTTTCAATTTATTTTCGTTTTTTATTCTTTGATATTCAGTTGATTAGCTGCTTCATTTACTAATCAAGTGGAAATTATTAGAAAAAGATTAGGCCTACGTTTGCTATTTTAAATTTAATCCTACATCTTTGCACTCCCAATTGCTAGCTAAACGCAGCTAGCGCATAGACGAGAGGATTAAACGGTTAGAAATAACGAAATTAATTTTCGAGTTTAAAGAGTTCTTTGACGTGTTGATAGAAATAAAGAAGAGGTGCCATGTTTAAATCATGGTATCGAAGAATTAGCATTCAAGACAAGGATAATGACAATTTTCTT
>CANIYB010000133.1 GCA_947471105.1 Cytophagaceae bacterium | reverse complement strand
CGGGATGTCTACGACAAATACCTCATCGATAGCTTGGCCATTTTTGTCTTTAACGGTACCGATAAATGCCCTGGCTAATTGGTAATCACCGTTGGGTTTTGGGTAGCCTTTTTTGCCGACCCAACTATCTCCTGCGGCATGGCTGATTTCATCTGAACCCGGTCGGGGATTTGGGACCACTTGAACAACAATGGCACTAAACCATTCTCCCCCATTATTTTCACCATCATGTAGATTTTTGACATCTAATGGGGTATTTTTTTTGCTGACGCCAATGGTTCTAAGGTTATGTTTTTCACCTGTTTTGGCTTCCAATGATTGCATGATGGCATCATTGTAGGTGAAGCCAATCCAATGTCCATCCCCGCTAAATTCATGCCGATGGGTTCCGCCACGTAAAGCTCCCTCTGTAAAAGGAAAATCGATGTTTCTAGCGTCCATGTAAATTGGTACGTTAGGATTTTTTTCGTCTATAATAATACCCGTCCGTCTCCATTGTTGGTATGGATTGCCCTCCGTACTATTGAGTAGTCCACGAATAAAAACGACTGAAAAATCGACAGGCGAATAACTGACTGCCCCTATTCCAGGACCCCAACTTTGATTATTCTTCAGTTCATACAAGACCTTTTTTTCGCCTGTTTGAATATGAACTTTCTCGATTTTACTGGAAATGGCGATGCCCCCGGCGTCTGTCCGAGTATCATACACCAGCCACTGATTATCTGGGGAGAAATTATCGTTATTGTCTAAATCGTGGTTGTAGGTAAGGTCAAATGTAATTTGTTTTTCAGTGATGATGGACATGTTTTTACAGGAGCTAAGCGTATAAAGGATCGATAATAAAATATATAGTCTTTTCATTTAGGTAGAAAATTCAACTTATTTTTTTTCGGTGGGAACCATATAAATGAGCATATCGCCGGGTTCTATTTCGGTCACCGGTGCAAATTCTTGTGCAGGAACTATTTCCCCCGATTTCATAATGCGCTTGACGGCATCACTGGTTGAAATTATTAATTTCATTTTATTTTTAAAATCCCTGTTGACAATTATCAGAAACGCATTTTTCCCATTTTCTAGCCAGGATACAATCGCACCTTCCCCTTGGGTTTCTAAAAGTTGGATGCACGTTGGGAGCTTATCCAATCGCTTAGTTCCTTGCGGTATTTGTACGCCGGTATGCGCTACAGAAATTAACTTTGCGCCTTTGAATACTCCAGATAAGGTTTGGATTTCTCTATTGATCTTTTGTAAATGATCATAAATAATTGTTCTACGACCTTGCGCATCCAATGGAGAACCAAATCCTCTAAAGCTCCAATATTCAATTCCTTGGGCCCCATAGGCTAAATTTGAATGTACCTGTAGCCGCAAATCGGCGAGTGTAGGAATCCCATGGACATAGGTTTTCTCTGGTTTATACGTTTTATATAGTTGATAAAAATCGTCTAAGGTGGGTTGACCCGCGTCATTTGAATACGCCAAATAGGAAGTAGTTAATGCAAATGCCCAAAAAGGTCTTCCTTCTGTTTGGTATTTTTTAGCAAAAAATGCTAGGTTTTCGTACCACCTCGGGTGTAGGGCCTGATCCACTACTGGATAAAAATCAAATGATAAATAGGGCGCCGGAAATTCCCGATCAAATTCATCTACATAGGTTTGATAATCCTTGGTCCCAAATTTACTTTGATTGGAATTAATGTTGGGAAATAAATTCACAAAGCAATAGTGTTTGGGATCCACCGACTTAATTAATTTGGCCCATTTCGTTAGTTCGTCAAACTCTTTTTTATTGGGTTCGTCTGCCAAATAATACCCTTCAAGGGCTGGGTGATGCATGAATTTTTTGACTGTTTTTTCCGTGGCTGTTTTTAATTCTGGACATGAAATCATCAGTTTAATTCCGGCCTTTTGGGCTGCATCTAAAGCTAAAGCGACGGCTTCTACTTTGGTAAAAAAAGCGATGTCAATTGTTACGCCAACGTCCTTTAATTTGCGATAATTGGATTCCGAAATTTCGGATTCAGCAATTCCACCCCAGGACATGGTCGGAATAATGCCTTTTTTGGGCAATAGGTTTTGAGCCAACGTATTAAAGCCGACAAGGATTAAAAATAGACCAATAAGTCTTTTCATCATCATTTATTTTTTGTGGGGATATCTAAATATGGCCACATCCCCGGGCTCGATTTCCATAGTTGCAGGAAGATTTTTTGTCAGGATCGCTTTCCCATCTTTGCCTATTTTTTCAACTTGATCCTCCGCTAAAATAACCATGTTCATGGACTTCTGAATATTTTTATTGACCACCATAAAATAGGAATATCCCCCATTTTCTAAGCATGAAACCAAAGCTTCATCTGCGTCAAAAACCTTAATCTCTTTAGGCAAAGTCATTAATTGGCTCGTACCCTTTGGGATCACGACTCCTGTGTGATGAACGCTAATTATTTTTGAACCCATGAATACGGAGGCATAGGCCTGTATCTCTTTTGTTAAAGCCTGTATTTTATCATACACCTGCGTTCGTTTTCCATCTAGGCCGATTGGCGCTGACCTTAAGCCTTCTGACATCCAATAAGACCACAATTCAATTCCTTGAGCTCCATAAGCTAAATTACTGTAGGCCTGTAATCGCAAGGCTGGAAGAGTAGGTGTGGGATGTAATTCGTTATAAGAACTGGCCAATGCAAATCCCCAAAAAGGTTTATGGAGGACCGCGCTTTCTTTGCTAAAAATGCTTAACCCTTCGTACCAATTTTCATGAATGCCTTCCGTTAATATGGGATAAAAATCAAAGGAAAGAATATCTTGTGGAACCGTTTTAGCAAAAATTTGAATGTATTCTTGATACGAATTTGTTCCTAAAGCTTGCGTGTTTGTTGGGTGAATGCTGGCAATTAAATTGACAAATCCCAAATGTACGGGGTCAGCGGTTTTGATTTTATTTGCCCAAATCCCTAAGTCCTCAAAATCTTTTCGAAGGGGTTCATCCTTCAAAAAATAGCCAAACAAGGCAGGATGATTTTTTAGGTTCAAAACGGTCATTTCTGGATTACTCTTTAATTCCGGGCATCCTATTATTAGCTTTAGGCCTGTTTTTTGGGCGATATCGAGGGATTTTTCTGCATCAGATAGATTTTCGCAAAGCAAAATAGCGATGCTGGCACCCATCTCTTTTAATTCCTGTCCTCTAAATTCATTGATTTCGTTTGCGGGTAAACCAGCCCAAACAACGATGGGGATATTTTTTGAAATTTGACCTTTTGACCATGTACTTATGAATATCAAACACACAAAGAATAAGATATTTTTTTTCATGTTCATCGGGCCATTTCTAAGGTAATTTTTCGACTCTTAGCTCCAGCTTTACTAACTTACTAAAAGTTAGTAAAGCTCAGCTAAGTTATTAAAATTCAAACAAACACCTTCCATTTTCGAATAAGTAAATTGATAAAATAAATTTAATATCAATAGGTTGAATTTTTAAAATCAAATGGCCTGACTGAATGATTTTTCTAATTGCTCCGAGCTTAATAGTTTTAAGTCGAAGGCCTTGCAGACATTGCGAGTAAAATGCTTTCCTAATTCAGTGAGTTCTACTCCATATTTCCCAAAGTGCAATAATCCATCTTTAGCTAAATCTTCTAATTCTCCAAAAGTGAATTCTTGTAAAATGGCTAAATCATTCTCATTGAAATAGGTTCTTCCTTGGCATGCGATATCGAGTATATATTGCCTCATTTTTTGATCAGTCTTTGTTAGGAAATATCCTTTAAAAATCGCTAATTCTTGATGGGCAATTTGTTCGAAATATTCGCTAATGGATTTTTTGTTTTGGGCAAATCCATAATAGATATCACTGATGCTTGAGACACCTAATCCAAGGAGCAATCCTGTTTTTTGAATGGTATATCCCATGAAATTACGGTGCAGATTTCCCTCCGAATGGGCCAATGTCATTTGATCATTCGGTAAGGCAAAGTGATCCATGCCTATGTCTACATATCCTGCTTGGCTAAACAAGTTTTTGCCTTGTTGGTACAGCGCCATTTTTTGGTTCGCACTAGGCAAATCACGTTCATCAAATAAGCGTTGGGCCCGGCTCGTCCAGGGCACATGGGCGTAACTATAAAAGGCAATCCGATCAGGTCTGATGGCCATGGCATCTTCAATGGTCTTGGTTATTTTTGGCAAATCTTGCCTAGGTAGGCCATAAACTAAATCCAAATTAATGGACTCATAACCAAGCTCTCGAGCCCATTTAACGACTCTTTTTACATTTTTAAGCGGCTGAATTCGGTTGATGATTTGTTGGACTTCCAAATTACTATCCTGCATTCCAAAGCTCACCCGATTAAATCCAAAGGCCCTAAACATTTTCAAATGGGCTTTTGTCGTATTATTTGGGTGTCCCTCAAAACCAAATTCATGCTCTTCTGGAAGGATGGAATCTTGAAAGATGGCGGCCAATAAACGCTTCAAATTTTCAGGCGAGAAAAAAGTGGGCGTTCCACCGCCGATATGAAATTCTCGAATGACGGGTTTTTGCCCCATCAAAATTTTGTACAATTGCCATTCTTTTATGAGTGCGTCAATGTATTCTTTTTCGACTGAATGATTGGTCGTAATCCGTTTGTTGCAGCCACAAAATGTACATAGACTTTCGCAATAGGGCAGATGAATGTATAGACTAATTCCCTCTTGGGCATTTGATTCCTGAAACCTTCTGGCGAATAATAATTTCCAATGGTCAGAATCAATTTTTTCTTCCCAAAAGGGTACCGTTGGATAACTTGTGTACCGCGGAATGGGTACATTATATTTGCTTAGTAAGTCAAATGGAATCTCCTGCATAGCCCGCAAATTAGAAAATTTACGGGGGGCTAAAAATGATTTTTGTCAACCTTCATATCTTTCAGGTTGGATTTGTGGGAATGATTTTATGTTAGTTTACAAGCTCAATAAATATCCAGTTAAATCCGATAAATCCTTTTCTTTTAATCCCATCGAGGTAGGTTCCGGCATCAAACTATTTTTTTGCTGTACCCTAGAGGTCACATCTGAAGCTTTGATATTATTTCTTTTTCCTGTTAAATCTTTCAGGATAATTTGTTTGGCATCAGCCATTAAAAATCCATAATAACTTCCTGATTGGGTGCTAATCATCCAGGGCTCATACCCAAAAGCTAGGCTTGCCGAAGGATTAATGATGGCGTCAAGCATGCTTTTTTTGTCAAATTTCTTTTTGATTAACGATAAGTCTGGACCAATATCAGCTCCTTTTCCAGTAATTTTGTGGCAAGAAATGCAATTGGTTTCAAAAATATTTTTGCCTTTTTGGGCATCGGAAGGCATGTTCATGGCCAAGTCAATGGAAAGCGATTTTCCTCCCGGACGCCTAAAATAATCGGCCGCCAAACTTCGGATGGAAATGTCTTTATTGTTGAATATATGAAGTTCAATTAATTCCCTAATCTTGGGTTTGATTTTCCCTTTTGCGGCGTCAACCATCAATAATCTAGCGCCATAAGTATCTAGCGCTAATTTTTGAGCGAGCTCTTGCTTTTTTTCAGCCACTAATGTCGTATCATTTAATAGGGAATTTTCGGATTGGATCATCCATTTTTGCTCCCGACTTAATTGTTGCTCTTCTTCTTGCTTCCAGGCAATTACATTTTCCCATGTATTTGTTTTACGGAAACTAACCCAATAATCCGCTTGCTTGGCTACGTCGGCCAATTTCGATTTTGTTAAATCAAGCATCGCGTGCGCCGCCTCAGGGGTGCTCATAAATGCGATGGTCGTCATGGCTTCTTTTCGTTGGTTGACCGATAATGAAGCCGATTGAGCTCTTTTTTTAATCAAATTTATGCTGGCATTTGGGTGCAACTCCCATAAAATGGAACTTTGGGCTGCTGATAAATGGAGCGGATTCGCAGGTAATTTTTTAACAAAATCCGCATAAAACAACTCCCTTTTTTCATCTACACCGATACCCAATGCGGTCAATAAATAGGGATCATTTGCGCTAAGCTTAAGGGCTATTTGCAATAAATCTTCTTGGCTTTTTGGGTAGCTTAGGTCTCTGAGACCTATCGCTATTTCTCTCATTAAAGCAGAAGGTAACGAATATCTCAAAAGCCTATGATTGATCTCTTGAAGATTTTTGCCTGATTTTCGCAAAGCACGGTAAGCCGTTACCGCAATTTCAGAAGAGGGTTCGGCTTTCTTTGCAGGGTTTTTTATGTTTCCGATTAAAACATTTTCGACTTTTTCTAATCCTTTTGTACCCAAAGCAGCCATTAACCAAATAGCCCTGGCTTGTATATAGGGATTTGGGTCTGCCAATAGGGGTTCGATGTCCGGTATTATTTTTCCCCCCATATTTTTTAATTTCTCAAAGGCTACCGCTCTGACATTAATAGCGGGTGATTTTAATACGCCCACGAGTCCCTTGGTGGTCGTAAAATCTAATGTGGGCGCTTTTAAATTTTTACCTTTTGGGGTAATGCGATAAATTCTACCGTATCCTTTTTTGTCGTTCATGGCGTGACCACCTACCACTGCATCATACCAATCAGCTACATAAATGGCGCCATCGGTACCTGTGACGGCGTCACTAGGTCTAAACCATTTTCTTTTGTCGGCTTCGAAATTGTCATTCCAAATGTAAAAATCATCCGAGACTGGAAATGAACTTAAAAAGTCAAATCGTTTCATGTTGAATCCCGCACCTTTTGGATTGGTCTTATATCCAAACACTAAATTTCTTCCAGCTTCGCAACTTAATAGCATGCCTCTATATTTTTCTCCTAAGGCATCTCCTTCATAAACGGTCACACCTGTGGGGGAACCGGCACCTGTTTT